>CAMJRX010000006.1 GCA_946408355.1 uncultured Selenomonadales bacterium | reverse complement strand
ATTCCTATTTTATCAGTTTTGTTTTCTATTCGCTATAGTGTGAACACTATCTAATACCGTTTTTCGGAATGTTGCTGACCCATTAATAATTAACGGCTTATATTTCATTGTTTACAAGGCTAACATCAGTGCAATAGATATTGTTGTCGATGACTCATTTTCCGTAATCGCCGACGAGATTAAAAACATGGTATTTCTTTAAAAGTTTTACTTGAGATGATTTGAGTTTTCGTCATCTTCATCAGCGAGCATCGTGATTTCCACTTTGACAAAATTTTGACGAATATTTTTATAAAGGCAAGTCGGTAAAAAATAAAACAACCGCCAAAGTTAGCACTAACTATTTTGCCAATTTTGGAAGAAATGATGAACGGAACTGCTGTTTTTTTTATTGGCTATCAAGTATAATGAACTAAATCTGAATTTATGAGGTACAACGTCATGAAAAAATTTTCAGTGGCATTGACGACAGCACTTATAATTTTCACGGGCGCGGCAAATGCACAGGAAAATTTGACGATAACGCTGGAAGAAGCGATTAGCCTTGCACTAGAAAACAATCGCTTAATCGAATAGGCGCAATAGGACAGAGAATCAGCAAGATTGGAACTTTCAGCCGCCCGAAAAAGTTTTGGATCGACTTTAAGTTGGAGTAGTTCTTCAATGGAGATTGGCGGCAGATATTATCATTCGGCAAGAGAAGAACGTTATCGTGTAAGAGCAATGGACAAATAAGCGCGCAGGGAACATGACATAAATCTTGCAGATTACCCGCCGTATAAAAGTTAAAATGCAAATACCGTAACTTTGTCAATGCCGCTTTATACGGGCGGGCAACTCGAAAGGCAGATTAAATCGGCTAACTTCGGTTTGACTTCTACTGATTTAACTTTGGAAAATACTCGCCAAGCAGTCAAATTTCAAACCGTGCAGTCTTATTATCAAGTTTTACAACGTAAAAACCTTATGAAAGTTCGTCAAGAAGAATTGAATAATTTAAACGAGCATTTACGAGTTGTTCAAATTCAATATGATGTCGGCTATGTCGCTATGTCGGACGTAATCGAAACAAAAGTGCAAATTGTAAACATTCGACAAGGACTTAACACGGTACGCGGCGATTATGAAAACGCGGTGGCTACTCTCAAAAATATTATCGGCTTGCCGACGGATACACCCCTTGCCGTAAGCGATAATTTAGATTATTTTCCTCACGAGGAAAGCGAAATTGAATGTTTGGAATATGCATTGGAGCATCGCCCCGACGGAATCGCCGCTATTTACGAAATAAAACGCGCTGAAGCTCAAGTAAATGCGGCAAAGTCTGGTTTTCGTCCCAGCGTTTCGGCAGTAGTTCAAGGTTCAATGACCGGCGAGGAAGCTTTCAAAGCTGACCAAAGTAAAGAACAATGGGCGGCGGGAATCAGTTTGCAATGGAATATTTTCGACAATAATTTAACTTCAACACGAGTTGAGCAAGCAAAATCCGCGCAGAGAAAAGCAGAATCGATTGCAAGACAAAATTTGGAAACAATTCGGCTTGAAGTTCATAACGCTTACACAAATTTAAAAATCGCGTAAGAAAATATAAAAATTACGGCAGAGGCAATCAAACAAGCTAAGGAAAAATTTTTAATAGCTCAAGTGCGCTACGAAGAGGGCGAAGATACAAATTTGCCGGTCATGGACGCGCAAGAAAAATTGACGCAAGCTCAAGTTAATTATTTTGACGCGCTTTACTCCTACAACATGAACAAAGCGCAACTCGAAAAGGCAATGGGAATTCCGATTGAAATTGACGCGGCAATTTACTCCTCCGCAGTTGAAAATGGCAAAAAAGCTACAAAAGCTTTAGAAAAATCTGCCGTTGCGTCTTCGACGATTTTGAACGAGCACGGAAAAGTTAAAAAACGTTCCGAAGATGATATACAGCCCGTGCGAAAATCTGAGAACGTGTGTTCACATCTAAAAAGTGATATATCGACGTGCGCCTTAAAGGTCTTGAGACAAAATCCCCCAACACCTTGTAAAGCTAAAGCGCAAATCGTAACCGATGAGATTGGTTATAGTTGAGCGGACTTTTGCCGGGCTCAATCACTCTCATATTCATACTTTACTTAAGCGTTTGTGAACACCTGTTCTTAAATATAGAAAACATTTGCCCACTTATTATCCCTCCAAAAAAAAACGTCGCTTTGTCAAGACTTTTTATAAAAATTTTTTCAACAAAAAATCCCGCCTCTCGACGGGATTAAATATTTTATATCAAAAAATTTTTACTGAACGAGCGCGGTCTTTAAAACTTCGTCCATATTTTCCACTGGCACGAATTCCAACTTTTCACGAACGCTGGCAGGTATATCTTCAATGTCGGGCGCATTTTCTTTAGGCAAAATAATTGTGTGCATACCCTCGCGATAAGCCGCCAAAACTTTTTCCTTAAGTCCACCGATTGGCAAGACATTTCCGCGCAAAGTTATTTCGCCGGTCATCGCGACATCACTGCGAACTTTTTTCTTCGTCAAAGCAGAAATCATCGCCGTTGCCATTGTAATACCCGCGCTGGGTCCATCCTTTGGAACTGCGCCTTCGGGTACGTGGACATGAATATCATTTTTCTCGTAGAAATCATCGGCAAGTTTCATCAAGTCGCTACGACTGCGAATATAAGTTAAGCCTGCCTGCGCGGACTCCTGCATAACTTCGCCGAGCTTGCCCGTCAATAAAAGTTTACCGTTGCCTTTAAGAACAATAGCTTCCGTCGGGAGAATGTCGCCGCCAACTTCCGTCCACGCCATACCCGTTGAAACTCCAATTTGCGGTTGCTTTTCGGCGCGTGTCTGTAAAAATTTCGGACGCCCTAAAAAGTCTCGCAGATTTTTTTTCGTAATGTAGACAACGCCCTCATGCCCTTCGACGATTTTACGCGCCGCCTTACGACATGCACGACCAATTAATCTTTCCAACTCACGAACGCCTGATTCGCGCGTATACTCGTTGATAATTTCCTGCAAAACGCCCTTAGCAAAAACGACATCGCCGCCCTTAAGCCCGTTTTCTTCCTTCTGCCGTTTAGTTAGATAGCGGCGGGCAATTTCAAATTTCTCGTTTTCGGTGTAGCTCGACAGCGTGATAATTTCCATGCGGTCGAGCAATGGCTTAGGCACCGTACTCAAACCATTTGCAGTAACAATCCATAAAACTTTCGACAAGTCAAACGGCGTATCGATATAGTGGTCGGCAAAAGAATTATTCTGCGCGGGGTCAAGCACCTCCAGCAAAGCCGCCGAAGGATCGCCCGCATAACCGTCCCTGCCGAGTTTATCAATTTCATCAAGCAAAAATACAGGATTATTCGCGCCGGCTTTTTTTATGCCTTGAATGATTCTACCAGGCATTGCGCCGACGTAAGTCCGCCTATGTCCGCGAATTTCCGCCTCGTCGCGTATGCCGCCCAAACTCGCTCGAATAAATTTTCTGCCCATTGCCTTAGCAACTGACGACGCCAAAGAAGTTTTGCCTACGCCGGGAGGACCGACTAAGCAAAGTATTGGCGCGGGTTTGTCCTTAGTTAAAGCTTTGACCGCTAAGAAATCCAAAATTCTTTCCTTAACTTTTTCCAAGCCGTAATGATCCGCGTCGAGAACTTTTGCCGCTTCTGTTATGTCCATTGAATCATCTGTTGAAACGTTCCACGGCAAATCAAAAAGCCACTCAATATACGTGCGAATGACATTGCCCTCCGACGCCATTGACGGGATACGCTCCAGCCGCTTAAGTTCCTTTTCGATTATTGATTTGACTTCTTCAGGATAATCACCCTCCGAAAGTTTCTTGCGATATTCTGACGCCTCCTCTGCTGTGTCCTCGTCTTCGCCAAGCTCCTTGTGAATCGCCTTGAGCTGTTCGCGCAGATAATGATCCTTTTGAATTTTTTCAATCTGGTTGCGAACGCGCTTGCTTATCTGCGACTCCATTTGTAAAACTTCCAACTCACGAGCCAAAATTACGTAGAGTTTTTCCAATCGTTGCTCCACATTCAAGCAACTCAAAATTTCCTGCTTAGTATCAAGTTTCAAATTTAAATGGCTTGCAATCAAATCCGCCAGCCGCCCGAAGTCCTCCAGAATTGTCACGGCGACAAAAGTTTCAGAAGGAATTCGCTTGCTAAGCTTTACCCACTCCTCGAATTGGTGCACGACGCCACGAACGAGGGCTTCCGTCTCCATTGTATCTTCCCAAGTGTCCTCGTGGAGTTCAACGTCGACCTCTGTATAATTGCCCTTTTCGCTTTCTCGATATTCATGCATGACGCCGCGATTTATTCCCTCGACTAATACGCGAACATTTCCGTCCGGCAACTTAATTATCTGCCGAATCTCCGATATTGTCCCGACTTCGTAGAGGTCTTCTTCTTCCGGCGAATCGTTATCCGTGTCCACTTGCGCTACTAAAAAAACTCGTCGATTTGTGACCATTGCCGCCTCAAGTGCATTAACTGAAGTGTCGCGCCCAACGTCCAGATGCATTATCATGTTGGGGAAGACAACGATACCTCTGAGCGGCACAAGCGGCAAAGTAATGTTTTCAGCCATGCAAAATCCCTCCTTTGACAAAAAAGCGGGGTTAAGGATTTTTCGCTCCATTTTCCCCCGCCCTTAAAGTTATCCGTTAGCTGTTTTTCTAATTCTCCGCGTATTTGCTCTAAGTTTTGGCTCTTGATTGAACAAAACATCTTCCTTAGTGACTGTGCAAATTGTACTGCCGCCGACGCTGGGCACTTCGTACATTACATTGCGCATGATTTTTTCTAAGATTGAACGAAGTCCACGCGCTCCAGTATTGCGTTGAATTGCCTCTTTAGCGATAAGTTTTAAAGCTTCGTCCTCGAAAGTCAATTTTGCGCCGTCCATTTGCATGAGCTTTTGATATTGCTTGACGAGTGCATTTTTCGGTTTAGTAAGTATATCAACCAATGCATTTTCGTCAAGCGCGTCAAGTGTTACACTTATTGGCAACCTTCCGACAAATTCCGGTATAAGTCCGTATTCTATTAAGTCGTCGGGTTGAACATTTTGTAAAATTTTGCCAATGTTCTTTTCCTCTTTGGTCTCAACTGTTGCGCCGAATCCGACTTGGCTACCCTTTGTGCGTTTTTCAATAATTTGGTCAAGGTCGTTGAATGCGCCGCCGCATATGAACAAAATATTTTTCGTATTAATCGGAATAGTTTCAGGTGGTCCCGGTGTATGTCGATTTTGTTGCGTTGGGACGTTAACGCGAGTTCCTTCCAAAATTTTCAAGAGAGCCTGTTGAACTCCTTCGCCCGAAATGTCGCGATACATGCCAGGCTTGCGAGTAATTTTATCAACCTCGTCTATGTAAATTATCCCGCGCTCCGCCTTGTAAATATCGCCGTGCGCCGCATTAATCAACGCTAGCAAAACATCTTCGGTATCTTCGCCGACGTAGCCCGCCTCCGTTAAAGAATTCGCGTCAACGAGGGCAATCGGTACGTTCAAAATTTTTGCCAACGTTTGAGCTAAAAGAGTTTTGCCGCTACCAGTTGGACCAATCATTAAAATATTTGATTTCTGAAGTTCAACGTCCTCTTTGCCAACTTTAACTTGTCCGATACGTTTATAGTGATTATACACGGCGACGGAAAGAGTTTTCTTAGCTTCCGCCTGCCCGATAACATATTCGTCGAGTTGAGCGTAAATTTCTTTCGGCTTGGGCAATTTGTCCGTGCCGACGACAAATTCGTCTTCCTCGTCCATATCCTTTTGAAGAATTTCATTGCAGAGTTCAACGCAACTGTCGCAAATGTAAACGCCCTTGCCCGCGATTAATTTCCTGACGACGTGTTCGGATTTCCCGCAAAAAGAACATTTCAACTCGTCGTTATCTTTTCCGAACTTCAACACGCTCTCACCCCTTTTAGTGATTAAAATTTCTAACCACTAATCCCTAACAACTAGTCATTGGTTTTCGGCAGGCGGCTAATAACGTCGTCAATCAAGCCATAAGCTTTAGCGTCTTCGGCAGTCATGAAATTATCACGTTCGGTATCTGCCATAACTTTTTCACGCGGCTGACCAGTATGACGGCAAAGAATATCATTGCCGACCTCGCGCAGTCTCAAAATTTCCCGCGCTTGAATTTGAATATCGGTTGACTGTCCACTTGCGCCGCCCAATGGTTGATGAATCATAATCCGCGCCAACGACAAGGCAAATCGTTTACCCTTTGCACCAGCTGTTAAAAGCAAACTGCCCATGCTCGCCGCTTGCCCGATACAAATTGTTGATACGTCGGGTTTAATATACTGCATTGTATCGTAAATCGCAAGCCCAGCCGTGACGACGCCGCCAGGACTGTTAATATAAAGGTGAATATCTTTGTCGGGGTCTTCGCTTTCGAGGAAGAGGAGCTGAGCAACAACGGAATTTGCTACATCGTCGGTTATCGGTCCGCCTAAGAAAACAATTCTATCCTTAAGCAAGCGGGAATAAATATCATAAGCGCGTTCGCCGTAGCTAGTCTTTTCGATAACCATTGGCACATAGTAAGCCATAATTTTCACCTCAAAAAATTTTTCAAAAAAGGGCGGGAGATTTTTTCTTCACGCCCTTAAAATTTTCAGTTCTCTTTAGTTTCTGTTGCCTCTTTAGCGGGAGTCGCCTCTTCTTTAACTTCGGCAGGTTCCGCCTCTTTTTTAGGCTCGACAGGTGCCGCGTCTTTTGCGCCCGCCATGTGGTCGATTATAAATTTCCGCGCCTTGCGAATAAGAATACTGCCGGCAATAGTTTCAAGTTGTCCGTTCTCTTTTAAATACTTCTCAATTTGTTTTTGCGGCGTGCGATACATTTGCGCCATCATAGCAATTTCAAAGTTGAGTTCGGAGCTGTTGACAGAAATTTTCTCTTCCATTGCCACGCGCTCAAGCATGATATTCCGCAAAACTTGTTTTTCAGCCGTCTCGCGATAATTCTCGCGCAACTTATCCCTATCCAAGCCCGAAAACGCCATATATTGTTCAAGCGTCATGCCGCTATTTTGAAGTTGCATGGTCATTTCTTTAATCATTTGCTCCACGCGATTATCAATCATAATAGGCGGCAAATCAACTGTCATATTCGCGACGGCTTTATCGATAACCGCCTCTTGTTGAGCCTCAACTGCGCGGCGTTCGGCAGCGGCTTCCATGTTCTTGCGAATGTTAGCTTTGTACTCGTCAAGCGTTTGGAAGGTACTAATTTTTTTAACAAACTCGTCGTTGAGTTCGGGCAATTCTTTATGCTTAATGCTGTTGATTTTGCAAGCGAATTCGGCATCTTTACCGGCAAGATTTTTAGCGTGATAGTCTTCAGGGAAAGTGACATTAACAGTACGTTCCTCGCCGACTTTCGCGCCGATAAGTTGTTCCTCGAAGTCGCCAATAAATTTATGTGAACCAATATCCAAAGGCGCGTCTTTAGCCTCGCCGCCCGCAAATTTTTCGCCGTCGATAGTGCCCGTATAGTCAAGCGTTATAAAGTCGCCGTCAACAATCGCATCGCCCTCTGCTGCGTCGATTAAGTTAGCGTGGTGTGCGCGCATTGACTCGATTTGTTTATCAACGTCCTCGTCGGTAACAGGTTCAACAACTTTTTCAGCCTCAAGATTTTTATATTCGCCGAGTTTGACTTCCGGAAATGGCGTAAATGTCAACGTGAAGACAAAATCCTTGCCCGCTTCGTTCGTGACAACTTCCGCTTTATTTTCGCTAACGGGTCTCAATTTCAACGTTTGAAGAGCTTTTTTCGTCGAACTTTGGATAAGCATATTGCTTGCCTCGTTAATAATCGCATCTTTGCCGAAATGTTGCTCAAGAATTTTTTGCGGGATTTTGCCTTTACGGAAACCGGGAATTGTCACACGTTCGCCGAGCGTTTTAGTTGCGCGTGTAATTGCCTTAGAAAATTCCGCCGCCTCTACCTCGACGGTCAACTCAATCTGATAATCGTCTATCTTTTTTTGGGTGAGTTTCAAAATTTTAACCTCCTATTTATTTATAAAGCGTTGATTATACTATCATAATCTACTGAAAATTACAAGCTTTGTTCGTAAGTAAACGCCGCTTTAAGTATAGTTTCCTCGTCAAGTGCCTTGCCAATTAACTGAAAACCAATCGGCAAATTATTTTTCGTGACGCCGCAAGGAATGGAAATGCCTGGCAAGCCCGCCAAATTTACCGGTACCGTGCAAATGTCCTGCAGATACATTTTGAGCGGGTCGGCAACCATTTCGCCGATTTTGAATGCGACATTTGGCGTTGTCGGTGTAAGAATCAAATCAAGCTTTTCAAAGGCGTCAGTGAAATCTTTTTGAATCAGCGTGCGAACTTTCAACGCTTTAAGATAATAAGCATCGTAGTAGCCCGCGCTCAATGCGTAGTTGCCAATCATAATGCGCCGCTTAACTTCCTCGCCAAATTTTTCCGTGCGCGTATTCGTCATCATCTCTACAACGTCCGCGCCGTCGACACGAGCACCATAGCTTACACCGTCATAGCGTTCAAGATTCGTGGCGGCTTCGGCGGGCGCAATCAAGTAATAAGTCGCAATGGCGTATTCAGTATGTGGCAAACTTATCTCAACAATTTCCGCGCCGAGTTCCTCAAATTTTTTGGCGACATTGCGGACGGCGGTCTCAATTTCGGCGTCGATACCCTTAACAAAATATTCTTTGGGCAAACCGATTTTCAAGCCCTTAACGTCAGCAATTAAACTTTTGGTAAAGTCGGGAACCTGCGCGGCGGTCGAGGTCGAATCCATATCATCATGCCCGCAAATCGCATTCAAAACTAAGGCGCAATCCGTCACGTCACGAGTTATCGGGCCAATTTGATCAAGCGACGAGGCAAAAGCGACAAGCCCATATCTTGAAACTCTGCCGTAAGTGGGCTTTAATCCGACGACGCCGCAGAAACTTGCCGGTTGACGAATGGAACCGCCCGTATCCGAACCGAGCGCGAAAATTGCCTCGCCGCCCGCAACCGCCGCCGTTGAGCCGCCACTTGAGCCGCCCGGTACACGTTCCAAATCGTGCGGGTTGTGCGTCGTGTGAAAGCCGCTGTTTTCGGTTGAACTGCCCATTGCGAATTCGTCGAGATTAGCTTTGCCGACGATTACAGAATTTTGCGCGACAAGTTTTTTATAAGCCGTCGCGTCATAGGGCGGAACAAAGTTTTCAAGAATTTTCGACGCGCAAGTTGTCCTGATACCTTTGGTGCAAATGTTATCTTTAATCGCGCAGGGAATGCCCTCCAGCAGGGAAATTTTATCGCCACGAGCAATTTTTTCGTCAACGAGTTTAGCAGTTGCCTCCGCCTTGTCGCGAGTAAGTGTCAGATACGCGCCGATTTTATCTTCCATTTCCTCGACACGCGAAAAAATATCGGCAGTTAATTCTGCCGCAGAAATTTTTTTTGTCGTCAAAAGGTCGTGCAATTCGTGTGCAGTTTTATCGTATAATGCCAAATTATTTACCTCCCTGAACGTCCTGCTCAGCTTTGCGAATATCTTCTTTCATATCTTGCTTAAAGTTCAGCGCATGGAAATTTTTCTTCGTCGGCAAATCCATTTTGAAAGCGTCGGTTTTATCGAATTGTGCCTCGCCGCTCTTCAAGTTCAAATCGAGAACGTGCCCGCCGATTTTTTTATCAGCGGAAATAAAGTGGAAGTGCCAGCCAGTCGAATTGAGCGAACTCATAAAATCGGGGCAATACAAGCCGACAAGCGTGCCGCTGACATTTTTGGGCGAAATTTCGTTTTGCGTTTTCAAAGCCTCGACCAAAGTCGGATAAGGTTCTTTTTGCCCGCTCTCGCTACGAATCAAAACTTCATTGAACGTGCCAATGACCTTGACCATATAAAAACTGTTGCGCCCGTGTTTATTGACGTGTTCGTTTAAAATTTTTTCAAAGGCGTCTTTGTCGTGAACGTCGGCAAGCTTGACGGAAAAATCTTTGTCAAAGAAAGTCACGTTGGAGAACGGAACAGTTTCCTTGTCGCCCATGACGTTTATCGCACAATCACGATTCGCCCGATAGACAACACCGTCAAGAACAATCATTTCGCCGTTAAGTCCCTCGAAAGTGCCAATGCCCGTGTCGCCGTGCGTTTTCAAATCCTTGACACTGATTGAGCCGTCGAAGTAGCCCATTGCCAACGACTGAAGCAAAGCAATTTGATAAATCGTTTCCTTATCCTGCGCGGGCGCGGCGGTCGCAGTTAACGCCGTGTTGAAAAGCAAAGATCCTGCCAAAAGGGTTACGCCTAAAAATTTTTTCATGATAAAAACCTCCAAAAACTTAATTAAAACATTTAAATATTAAGCCTCTAAAACGCGCGGGACTTTAAAATATCCATCCTCTTTAAGTGGCGCGTTCGACAAGGCAAGTTCTCTATCCAGTGACGGCTTAACTTTGTCCTCGCGGAAAACATTTTGTATTGGCAAGGCGTAAGTCGTCGGCTCAACGTTCGTCGTGTCGAGTTCCTGCAAATTCTCCACGTAAGTTAAAATTTTGTTCAGCTGGAAAAGTACGTCGTCTTTTTCGTCATCGCGAATCCTAAGCCGCGACAAACTCGCAACCGTTTTAATATCCTGTTCGCTTATCTTCATAAAAATTTTTTCCTCCTAACTTCAAGTATCAATTTAATTTTATACAAGAGATAAAAGTTTTTCAAGCATAGACATATTTTAAGACGGACAATCACCCATATTTTTTAGCAATGAGCAACGGAATAACAAATGCTTATCCGCGTTTTTTCGAGAATTCATTTAACGACAAAACTAATCGGTGTATTGGGTAGGCAAGCACGACTTGCATTATCGCTGTTGGCCAAAAATCAAATTTCCAAAATCTTATCAAGTCAATTTCCCGCCCTAACATAAATAAAAAAGCTATAGTTATCGCGAAGTGCAAAGCCAGCGCGGGAATTGAACTTATCACCGGCAAAAGCGATTGCTCGCGAAAAAGATTGACGGAAAATTTTCCGAAGATAAGCCCTATCGTCATGTAGCTGAACATTGCCAAGCCAAAATAACTGCCCGTCGTCGCGTCCTGCAACAGCCCCGCCATAAATCCGAAAAATGCGCCCTTCTCATGTCCGCGCAGGAATGCAACTGAAACCGTCATTAACAACATTAAATTCGCGCTGAAGCCGTCGAAACTTATAAAAGTTAACAGCGACGTTTGCAGGGCGTAGAGCAATATAAGTACCATTGCCCAAAGCCCAATAATTCTCATCGCGTCGCCTCCTCAGCAACGTAGTCTGCTTGTTGTTGCGTATCTTCGACAACGTAGCCCGCCTCTTGAAGTTGTTGTTGCTGGGCGTCTTGAATCTGCTGTTGAGCGTCTTGAATTTGCTGTTGCGCCTGTTGAAGTTTTTCAGCCGTCTCGTAAGGATCCGTTTCAGTGCCTGGCGTTTGCACAGGCGGTTGAATCGGTTCGGGCGGAGCCTCACGTGACGCAACGATAACTGCTACGTCCTCTAACTTTTGAAAGTCAACTGAAGTATCAATCACGCCGTACATCAAAAGCCCGCCTTCCTCGTTGTGCATTTCGATAATTTTGCCGACGACAAGCCCCTTTGGATAAACGCCGCCAAAACCCGACGTGACGACCATATCATCAACTTTAACGTCCGAATCTTTCGGGATATTAACCATGCGCGGATAACTCGGATTTTTAACGTCGCCTTCAACGATACCTGCAACTCGCGACTCCGGACGCTGAATCAATGTGCCAACAGAAGAGCGCGGGTCAATCAACAGCTGAACTTTCGACGAACTTACGCCCGCCTCTTTGACATGCCCGACTAAACCCATTTCCGTAACGACCGCCATATTATTTGCCACACCGTCAAGAGTTCCGCGATTAATTACAATTACACTAGACCACGACGCCGATTCACGACCGATAACACTTGCCGCAACTAAATCGAATTGAACTGCCGTTTGTTTATAGCCCAGCAAATTTCTAAGCCGCTGATTTTCCGAAGCATATTCCGACGCCGTTAAATTCTGCGCACGTAAAATTTCAACTTCCTCGCGCAACTGTTTATTCTGTTCGTGCAGATGAGAAATTTCCCTAACAGTATCTCTTACGAAAATTAATTGACTGCCTGCCCAAGAAAATGCGCGTTGAAAAGGTGCCATAATTGCCATTGCGACGCCGTCGGTTGCTCGCGTATTGAATTTGCCACGCGCCGCGAAGAATACACAACAAAACACGCTGATAAATACAACAATCAGCGCGATAATTTTTTTTGCCGTCTGTTTTTCCTTGCGAAGTTTATTGCTCATTGTCTCAATTTTTTAGACGTCATGACGACCCGTTTAAGCAAGTTCATATTCTCAAGGGATTTGCCCGTGCCCTCGCCTACACAGCTCAACGCGTCATCGGCGATTATTACCGGCATTCCCGTTTCCTTTGAAATTAATTTGTCGAGGTTGGCAAGCAATGCGCCGCCGCCCGTCATCATGATTCCGTGATCCATTACGTCTGCTGCCAATTCGGGCGGAGTCCTCTCAAGCGTGCCTTTAACCGCGTCAACGATTTTAAATATCGGGTCGCTTAATGCCTCGCGAATTTCGCTTGATTTAACTTCGACGGTTTTTGGCAAGCCGCTAAGTAAGTCGCGCCCGCGAATCGTCATTGCTTTATCTTTATCGGGCGTGATAATCGCGGTGCCAATTTTAATTTTAATTTCCTCTGCGGTGCGCTCGCCAATCATCAAGTTGTACATGCGGCGAATATATTGAATAATCGACGAATCCATTTCATCGCCGCCGACGCGAATTGATTTGCTAACGACAATTCCGCCCAAAGATATTACAGCAATTTCCGTAGTGCCGCCGCCTATGTCGACAACCATGTTACCGGTTGCCTCCTCGACGGGAAGTCCTGCGCCGATTGCCGCCGCCATTGGCTCCTCGATAAGATAAGCCTCTCGCGCTCCGGCTTGCGTTGCCGCGTCAATAACTGCACGTTTCTCAACTTCTGTGACGCCACTTGGAACGCCGACGACAACTCGCGGGCGCACGAACGATTTAGAATTCATTGCCTTACGAATAAAATATCTAAGCATTGCTTGAGTAACGTCGAAATCGGCAATGACGCCGTCTTTAAGCGGGCGAATCGCAATTATATTTCCTGGCGTGCGTCCTATCATATTTTTGGCTTCTTCGCCGACCGCAAGCACATCGCCCGTATCACTTTTTATCGCTACGACCGAAGGTTCACGCAGGACAATCCCACGACCTTTGACGTGCACGAGAGTATTTGCCGTTCCTAGGTCAATTCCCATGTCGTGCGATAAGCCTCCAAAAAAACCCCACATCTGAAAGATTGCTCCCTTCTTTTGGTAAAAATTTTTGCCTGCGCTAAGCGAAAACATTTTATCATACTTTTTACACTTTGCAACCTACTTTTAAAAAGTGCCCAATCATGATAAACTTACTAAAAATTTTGAGAGGAGAATTTGAATGGCAGTTTTAGTTTGCGGCGGCGCGGGCTATATCGGTTCGCACACGGTAAGGGAACTTTTAGCGGCGGGTGAGGAAGTAATTATCGCCGACAACTTGAGCACGGGACATCGCGAGGCAATTCCCGCCGTGAAATTTTATGAGTGCGACATCAGAGACAAAGCCGCGTTGAAAAAAATTTTTACGGAAAATAAAGTTGAGGCGGTCTTTCACTTCGCGGCGTTTATTGAGGCGGGCGAGAGCGTCAAACTTCCGCTGAAATATTTTAATAACAACGTTTACGGCATGCAGATTTTGTTGGAGGCAATGACAGAATGCGGCGTTGACAAAATTATTTTCAGCTCAAGCGCGGCGGTTTATGGCGAGCCTGAAAAAATTCCGATTGACGAGGGCGACGCAACTTTTCCCGTTAATCCTTATGGCGACTCCAAATTGATAATGGAAATGATGATTCGGCGTGTCAGCGCGGCGCAAGGCGTCCGTTATGTCAGCTTGAGATATTTTAATGCGAGCGGCGCGAGTTTGAACGGCTCAATCGGCGAAGATCATCACCCCGAAAGTCATTTGATTCCGTTGATTTTGCAAGTTCCGCTCGGTAAGCGCGACCATATTACGATTTTTGGCAACGATTATCCGACGCCCGACGGCACTTGTATTCGCGATTATATTCACGTCCTCGATTTGGCGAACGCTCACATTTGCGCGTTAAATTATCTGCGCGGCGGCGGCGAATCAAATTTTTTCAACTTGGGAACGGGACGCGGCTTTTCGGTTAAGGAAATTATCGATGCGGCAGAAAAAGTTACGGGCTTAAAAATAAAAAAAGAGCTTGGAGCGCGTCGACCGGGTGACCCAGCAAGATTGATTGCGTCGGGCGAAAAGGCACGGAAAATTTTGCAGTGGACGCCTCGTTTCGATGACGTGGAAAAAATTATCGCTACGGCGTGGAATTGGCATAAATCCCACCCGAACGGCTATGCTAATTAGGAATGAGGAATTGAAGCATGATTAAAATAATTCTCTCCGACATTGACGGCACCTTTCTTAAGGACGACAAAAATTTTACGGACTTGCACGCCAAAGCACTTAAAGCCGTCGTCGCTAAAGGTTTGAAATTTGTATTTGTTTCTGCGCGAATGCCCGAAGCGATTTATCCGATAACCGACGCAATCGGCATGGCGCACACGCCCGTTATCAGTTATGGCGGCGGATTTGTCTTGACTGAAGACGAAGAAATTATTTTCGACAAAAAAATTGCCGCTAGCGACGCGCAAGGCGTTTTGGCAGCAATGAGTCGTTGGAATGATATTACGATAAATTTTTATACGGGGCGTCGCTGGTTCGTCGAAGCGATTGATAAGCGTGTCCAGTTTGAAATGGATATAACCGGCGCGACGGCTGAAGTTGCAAATTTCAATAAACTTTTGAGCGAAAATATTTTCCCGAACAAAATTATGGTAATCTGCGAGCCGCCGACTTGCGAGGAAATGGAGCGCGAACTTGGCAAAAAATTTCCCGCGCTAAATGTCGTTCGCAGTGCGCCGTATCTTTTGGAAATTATGGACAAGAGCGTTTCAAAGGCAACGGGCATTAAAGTTTTGCTCAAGCATTATGGTTTTACTGTCGACGAGGCGATTGCGTTCGGCGATAATTACAACGATATTGAAATGCTTAAACTTATTCCGCAAAGCGTTGTTATGGCGAATGCTCCCGACGCCGTAAAAAAATTAGCCGCCAACATTACAGACTCGAACGAAGACAGCGGCATTCATACTTATCTTGTTAAGCAGGGAATTATTTAGTAAGTTCGTTTCTTGACAAAATCGTCGTAGCTCATGGAGCGCGTATGTTTGGTGTGCGCCCATTCGTGTTCGTTTCGGTGTATGAACCCTAAGAAAATTATCGGTATCCACGAATAAATAAATAGCGGGTAAAAGAGCAGATACCACCACGATTTTAATTTGGCGCGGACTTTGATTAGGATAATCATCGGCAGGACGTATTGCGCAATCATTATCACCATTAGAATTTGCGACGGCAGGACGGAATAAATATTTGTGTAAAGCGTTCCGACGAAAAGTTGAATATAACTCATCAGAAAGAAAAACGACGATAACATTAAAAAATGCGGTTGCAGAAGGTAAAGGCAACCGTCCCACATGCGAATATCTTTGCGCCTCCAACCTTCGCGGAGCATTTTGGGAATAAAGCGGTGTGCAACGTCGAATTGCCCCTGCGCCCAACGTTTTCTTTGCGTCCACGATTGCGCAAATGTCAGCGGTTTTTCGTCGTAAACAATCGCGTCGTGTGCCCAAGTCGTCTTCAAACCTTCAGCAAGCGACTTCATAGTAAATTCCATATCTTCCGTTAAACAAGTTGCGCGCCAGCCGTATTTTTTTAGCACGTCGATAGTAATACACATGCCCGTACCGCCCAAAACCGCCGATAATCCTAAATTAGTTTTGGCAAGGTGAGACACGTAATCTATAACCCAGAAAGCGATTGCAAAAGTTCCGGAAACCCACGTGTCGTAAGGATTTTTGGCGTCGAGGAAACCTTGAATAATTTTATCGCCCTTGCAAAGACGATTATTCATTTCCATTAAAAAATTCGGGTGGACGAGATTATCAGCGTCAAAGACAGTTACGGCGTCATAAACCTTGCCGCTTTGTTCCATGTCAAAAAGTTTTGCGAACATCCACTCCATAGCAAAGCCTTTGGATTTTTTAGTTTCGTCAATGCGCTTGCAGACAATCGCGCCGGCATTCGCGGCAATTTCGGCGGTATTATCAGTACAGTTGTCCGCGATAACGTAAATGTCATAAAGTTCGTCGGGGTAGTCGAGCGACTTTAAATTTTTAATCAGCGGTTCAATAACTGCGCTTTCGTTGTGAGCGGCAACAATCACGGCGAATTTTTTTTGCGGAGTTTTAACCTTGACTTCCTTGCGTCGCCACATGCCAGCAAAACCAATAACGCAAAGATAAAACGTAAACACGAACAGCAAGGCTTGAATCGGAACCATAATTATATCGAGCGGGTAATTAAACATTATCAGACCTAATTTCAAAAGTTTTTTGGCTAGTCTAACTGCCCGTGCTGTGCTTGTCAAGGAAAGAATCGCGCAAAAATTTTTCAAACATGATACAATCTTTCCAGAGGTGGTTTAAATTGGAAAGTCAAACGTTTTTATATTTTTTAACGGCGTCGATATTGTTGACGCTTGCGCCGGGACCAGACATTTTATATTTGCTAACTAAAAGTTTATCCGACGGCGCAAAAGCGGGAATAATTTTGGCGTGCGGTTTAGTTAGCGGCATAGTTTTTCACACGACGCTTGTAATGGTCGGCGTAGCGGCGTTTATAAAATCTTCGGCGACGGCAATGCTTTTGCTGAAAATTTTCGGCGTAGCTTATCTATTATTTTTGGCGTTCGGAGCATTCAAATCTGCGCGGACAAAAAAACGCCTCTCATTATCGCGAGAAGGCAGAAAATTTTCTTCGACGGCACTTTATAAACGCGGCGTCTTGATGAACGTCCTCAATCCAAAAGTTTTATTATTCTTTCTGGCGTTCTTGCCGCAATTTGTCAATTTGTCGAGTTCGGGCGCAAGCTTGACGATTTTATTTTTAGGCGTCGTGTTCGCCGCGCAGGCTTTGATAATTTTTTCGGTAATTGCAATGTTCGCTGGACGTGTGAGAAATTTACTTTTGCGCAAGAAAAATATCGGACAAACTTTAAACTTCGTCGAGGCGGTAGTCTTAACGATAATCGCATTGAGTTTGATTTTGTATTAAAAAGCTTAACGGCTAATCTCAAATTCAACGTGAACGCTCGCCGCGCAAGTCAAAGTTCCGCTCTCAATCGGCGTTTCTGCTCCGGCGGCATCTTCCATTGCCATTGAACGTGCCATTTTATAATTACGCGGCGTTTCAATCGAATTTCGCTGAATCGACACGTTACGGACGCCTAAAATAATTTTCCCTAAAGCAGAGGCGGCAATTTCTGCCTTATGTTTTGCGTCAAGAACGGCAAGCCTTAAAGCTTCGTCCTGATAAGCTGTCTTGTTGCGCAAACCAAAATTCAAGCTGTCAACGCGATTTGCTCCGTGACTTAACGCCGTGTCAATAATTTTCCCGACAAGATTTAAATCGTCAACAATAATCGTAACGGAATTTGTCGCCTCGTAGCCTTCTAATATCCTTTTGCCGTTGTCAGTGTGCCGATAAACCGGATTGAAGTTGTAATTGCCTGTCGAAATATTTTTGCGCTCAATTCCCAGCGCGATTATCGAATTGATTACCGACGTTGCCGCTTTTGCATTGGCGGATTGAACAGCGGACGGATTTTTTTCTCGTGTGACGACGCCGACGGAAATTGTTGCTCGGTCGGGTTGCGCCTCTACAATTCCCTCGCCGCTTACTGATATTATTGGCGGCGGGATTTCCTGTGCAAAGGTCGTTGAGCATATCATCAACACCATTAACACTGTTAAACTAAAAATTTTCATGACTAACACCTCCCAAAAAATGAGGCGGCTTAAAATTAATCGACTGGCTCAAATTTTTTTATCAACAGCTCCTCGACGAGAGCCAAAATGTTTTCGTGAATATCAGTTGTGCTCCGTGCGAAATTTTTATCGGCACACGAAACAACTTTCCAATCAAACTTTTGGGCAATTTCCTTATAGACGTTGTAAATTTTGCTCATGTATTCGGCGTCGCTTTCGTGAATATCCTCGCGTCCGCGTTCCCTGCGAAGAATGGCACTAATTGCGGGCGGCATGTCCAAAAAAATCGTCATGTCGGGGCGCGGCAAGCCAAAGCGTTCATATTCCAAATCGTCCAGCCACGCCAAAAATTTCGTGCGATCGGTTTTCTTTTTGAACTTAGCCGCCTGATACGCCATATTCGAGCCAACATAACGGTCGCTCAAAACTAAACCGCCGCTCTCGTAAAAATCTTTCCATTCGCCGAAACCCGCAAATCTATCGACGGCATAAAAAGCCGCCGCCGCATAGGGGTTGACAGCCTCCGCGTCGCCTCCGAAATCCCCGCGCAGATACATTTTAATCAACGCGGAAGATTCGGACTCATAGTTGGGGAAGCTAACGCGCCTTACATTACCTTCCAAATCGCGCAAACGTTCGTAAAGTTTTCTCGTCTGCGTTGCCTTGCCTGAACCGTCTGAACCTTCGATAACTACCAACTTGCCCATAAACTGTGCACCCCCTGTTAAAATTTTTATGATAAAGGTAACTGTATAAATTAGACAAGCTGTTAATTTTTCCTGCAAAAAAGAACCGCCCGACTTTTAATCGAGCGGCTCTTTTCGGTCAAAAAATATTTTTTACAGCGGCTGTTTACAAAAATCTATGAACGCCTGCGCCGCCTTAGAGACGTATTTTTCTTTTTTCCACGCTAAACCGATGTCAACGAATATCGGCTCGTAAAACGGGATTGATTTAATGTCTGTAGAATGCAAGCAAATAAAATCTAACAAAAATGCTATTCCGACTTTGTGCGCAACAAGTCCTTTTATCGTGACGATTTGCCCCGACTCAAGCACAGTTCGCGGCGAAATTTCCAGTGCAGATAATTTGTTTTGAACGACTTCGCGCAGATAAGAGCCTTCCTTCATCATGATTAAATCGGAGGCGGCAATATCTTCAGGTTTAATCTTTGATTTTTTAGCGAGCGGACTATCTTGCGCCACGCAAACCATTAACTGATTACGGCTCATTCTTAAAACGTTGAGATTTGGCGTTAATGCGGGGACAAGTATAATCCCAAAGTCGAGTTCGTCGCTTTCCAACTTTTCGCGAATAGTCAGCGAGCCTTCCTCATAAAGTAGAACGTCAAGATTCGGGTGTAGGTGTCTAAAGCCTGAAAAAACTTTCGGAAAAAGATAAGCGCCCATCATCGGCGGGATTCCGATTTTAATTGTGCCCTTCTGCAACTGTTTGTAGTCGTTAACTTCTAAAATTGCGTCTTCGATATTGCGCAAGGCGATTTCGATTCGCTTTAGAAAAACTTTACCTTCCGGCGTCAAGGTCAGCTGTTTTTGACTGCGGTCGAAAAGTTGTACGTCTAATTCCGTCTCCAATTTTTTTATCGCGACGGTGATATTTGGTTGTGAAACTCGAAGTCTCTGCGCGGCACGTGTAATATTTTTCAAACGGCTTGCCATCTGAAAATATTCAAGTTGCCTTAGCTCCATTTGAACCACTTCCTTTATTGTATAACCCCAAAAATTTTTATATAATTCTAATTTATATTGTACACCGTAAAGATTAACCTTGCAATGCAAAATTTTCGGAGGCGGACAAATGTGCTTGAGCTTGTGAACGTAGAAAAAATTTTCGGGGAAGTGCGAGCCGTCGACAGAATAAGTTTCACGATTGAACGCGGCGAAGTATTCGGACTTTTGGGCAAAAACGGCGCGGGCAAAACCACTACGATTAAAATGTTAACGCTACAATTAAAACCAACGGCGGGCGAAATTTTTTATGAGGGGCGAACAATTCACGGCAACGAAATTTTTATTAAAAGTTTGCTGGGATTAGTGCCGCAACATTTGAACTTCGACCAAGATTTAACGGTTGAGGAAAATTTGGAACTGCACGCAAGACTTCACCACTTAAAAAATTTTGAACGGCGCGAACGCATTGACGAGCTTTTAAAATTCGTGGAGTTGGAAAGAGTTCGCAAATCTTTTGTACGCGAATTATCGGGCGGCATGAAACGACGATTATTAATTATCCGTGCATTGATTCATCGACCGAAAATTTTATTCTTAGACGAACCGACCGTTGCACTTGACCCACAAGTTCGCCATAAAATTTGGACGTTGATAAAAAATTTAAAGGCGCAGGGAATTACAATCGTGTTGACGACGCATTACATAGAGGAGGCTGAATTTTTATGCGACCACGTGGCAATTTTAAATCGCGGAAAATTGGTTGCGCTGGACACGACAGAAAAACTCTGTGCGGGCAAATCTTTAGAAGAAATTTTTATCCAGCTGACTAAATAAAAAAATTCCCTCCCGATTGAGAGGGATTTTTTTACGCCTGTATAACTGGAAAGACGCCCAAATTTTTTAGCCAAATGCTTTTGTCGTAGACGGCTTTGATTGATTCGCGGAGTGCCTCGTCGCCGGCGTCGGTTTCCAAGTCGAAGAAAAAAATATACGCGCCTAAAATCGTTCGTGCAGGTCGAGATTCAATCCGTGTCATGTTCACGCCGCGTTTAGCGAATTCAGCCAACACATCGCAAAGAGAACCTGCGCGGGAGCCGTCAATTTGGCAGATAATTAAAACTTTATCGCCGTCGAAATGTTCAATCGTAGCGGCGTCACGTGGACGATATTTTATTTCAAAAAAGCGTGTGGAATTGTTCGGATTATCTTGAATATCTTTTGCGGCGATTGTCAGTCCGTTTAACTTGCCGGCGCGTTCAGTGCAGATTGCGGCAAAATTTTCGTCGGAATTAGCAACAAGTTCAGCGGCGCGGGCGGTTGAAGTCGTCGCGACAATTTCGGTGTTGGGGAAATTTTTATACAAGAACTTTCGACATTGCGCAAGCGGTTGCGTGTGCGAAAAAATTTTTCTAATGTCCCGAACGTCGACGAGCGGTTTTGTCATTAAAAAGTTTTTAACTTGCCAAACGAGTTCGCGAGAAATTGTTAAAGTATCACTTCTTGCCAGCGTGTCGAGCGTGATATTTATCGAGCCTTCCAAAGAATTTTCGATGGGCACCAATCCCGCGTCTAATCTCCGTTCCTTAACCGCCGTCAATACGTCGAAAATGTCCGCGCAGATTTCCAATTTAAAATCTTCCCGTAAAAATTTTTTCAGCCAAAGTGCCGCCTCCTCCGAGTGCGTGCCCTTCGGTCCCAATATTCCCAACGTCTTCATTTCAATCACCAAACTTTAATTTGCTTAATTCGGGGAAAAGGTCGCCGATTGATTGCGAAAGTTCTTTGGGCTTAAGCAAGTCAATCACCGGTTGCATAACGCGGAAAAATTCTTCGTCATCTTGCAACAACGCCAGAATTGCCGCAGTGTTCGCCGCGTCGGCAAGGGCTGTGTGTTGCGTCCCCTCGAAATCTCGATTCATTGCGCCGATTGCGTGTTTTAATGCTAAGCTTGAATGCAAACCGATTCGGTCATCAAATGCCTTTTGCAAATCCCGCCATTGACGCTCCAATTTGGCAACGTCATAATCGGGAATTTTAAATCGGCATTCGTCGCGCAGTTGATTTATATCGGAATTGCTCCACGAGTAAAGCCGCATATCCCACGTACCTATCCAATCCATAAAATCTTGAAAAGCCTGTTGAAACGTCGGCTTATCGGCAACAGTTTCTTGCGTTATCCCCGTCAATTTTGTTATGTGCTTGGTTATCTCGCCGTATTCGGGCTTGACGTAGCATTGAAATTCGTCGACCATATTATAATTATCGTCGAGCTTGACCGCGCCAATTTCTATAACCTCGTCGGTGGTGAACCTGCGCACATCTTTAAAAGTTTTGCTGACGGGATTCATTTCCAAATCAATCACTATGTGAACCAAAATTTTAACCTCCCACGAAAATTTTTCTTTTTAATTCTGGTTGACTTTGAAAATATCCTGCCCAAATTTTTTATATGTTAACCTCCTCAAGTAACGTAAGATATGATTCGTAGCGTTCGTGCAAAATTTCTCCGCGTTCGACTGCCGCTTTAACGCCGCAATCCGGCTCGTGGATGTGACTGCAACCATTTAAAAATTTACAACTCGCCGCGAAGGGCGCAAACTCTTTAAAACAATGCCACAAATTTTTTTTATCAATTCCTGCCTCTGTCAAGTCAACTGCACTAAATCCCGGCGTATCTACCAAAAAGCCGCCGCCAAATTCTATCAGCTCGGATATTCGCGTCGTGTGTTTGCCTCGCAGAATTTTTTCGCTAATCTTTCCGACTTTAAGCTTTAAATTTTTATCGACGGCGTTAAGCAGTGATGATTTCCCGACGCCGCTCGGACCTGCGAAAACCGTTACACCTGACGATAAAATTTTCTTAAGCTCTTCGACACCCGCGCCCGTTATCGTTGACGTTCGCAAGATTTTATATAGCGGCTCATATTCCGATAAAAAATTTTCTTTCGTTGCCAAGTCGATTTTGTTTACGCAAATTATTATTTCGGCAAGCGCGGATTTTTCTGCCAAAACTAAAAATCGATTCAGCAAAAGCGGATGCAATTTCGGCGCGTCAACTGCGAACGTTAAAATCACTCTGTCGACATTGGCTATCGAAGGGCGTATCAAAATATTTCGGCGCGACTGAACTCTCTCAATCACGCCGCTTTTATCTTTCAATCTCGAAATTTCCACGAAGTCACCAACATAAACCGCGCTCCCAACTTTTTTATCTCTCTTAAGCAATCCGCGCAATTTGCACGTGATAATTTCCTCGCCGACTTTTACGAAAAAGAAACTGTTATAAAATTTTATTACTCGTCCGATTTCTGCCATGTTATCGTTCCTTAGCCTGGTCGCCTTCACGGCTCGGCACGTCATTTTGAACGGAAATATCCGGAAAATCATTTGATTGCGGCGTTTCGGGTTCATGAACGGGTTCGAGTTCCGGAGCGGGTTCAGGCTCTTTAACTTTTGCGCGGCGGGCAATTACCAAATCAACATAAGTACCAAGTTCAACTTCAGAATCAGCCGAAGGATATTGCGCGACAACCGTACCTTCCGCTTGAGTGCTGTCTTGATAAGAAACAGTTCCGACGTGAAGTCCTCGTCCTTCTATACCGTCCTCAGCAACGTTAAGGCTAGCATTTTCGACATTCGGAACGCGCGTAACTTTTTGCGTAACTTTGACTTCCTCAACTTTCTTTTCGGGTTCGCCGCGTGAAACTATCAAGTCAATCGTTTGACCGCGTGTAATTTTCGTGCCGGTCGTCGGGTCGTGCGATAAAACTGTACCAGGCTCACTCGACGAATCTTTTTCGTAAACACTGCCCAAATTCAATCCGAGCTTTTGCAGTCGTTCAATCGCCGCTGATTTCGCTAAGCCTGCCAAATCGGGCATGTCAATCGCCTCGCCGCCCTTGCTAACGTAAATCGTAACTAATCTGTCACTTTTAACCGTTTTTCCAACGTCGGGATCTTGAGAGACAACTTGACCGGCGGGAACATTCGCGTCGTAAGTTTCAGCGACATTGACGCGCAATTTATTATCTTCCAAAATCTGCCGCGCCAATGCTAACTGCTTACCTTTAACTTCGGGCACCGTGACGGTCTCTTCCGTGTTCCAAACTTTACCAAACGCCGCGAATATTCCAACGCCAAAGCCCATCATTAAAACCACTGCCATTAACATCATAAAAATTTTCGACTTGTAAAAAGGCTTTTGTTCGACTGGCTCCTCTGGAGGTGTTTCCTCTTGCGTTGTTTGAACTCCCAAGCCTTGACGAACTGCGCGGCGCGACGGAATTTCTTGACGTGGCAAAACTTGTGTAGCGTCGGGGTCGCTCTTTACTGATACGCTCAACGCCGCCTCGACGTTTGAAAGTTCTTGCACCAATTCAAAACTCGACGGGCGAATTTCGGGGCTTTTGCTCATTGCGCGGCAAATGATAGCTTCTAACATCGGCGGAATTTGTGGACGATAGCGGCTCGGCGAAATTGCCTCCTCCTCGATATGTTTCATTGCGATTGCAACCGGATTATCGCCCGTGAACGGCAAGCGATTTGTCAGCATTTCATAAAGTACAATTCCTAAAGAATAAACGTCCGACTTCGGAGTTATTACTCCGCCGCGTGCTTGTTCCGGCGAAAAATAATGCACCGAACCTATAACGCTTCCGCCATAAGTTAGCGTCGACTCGGTGACTGCGCGAGCAATTCCAAAGTCTGTAATCTTCGCGTGCCCGTCGTCCGTCATTAAAATATTATGCGGCTTAATATCACAATGTACAATGTTATTGGCGTGCGCGTGCGTCAAGCCGCTTGCAATGTCCTTAGCAATTCGCGTCGCCGTCAAAATATCAAGCGGTCCCTCGTCCTGAATTTTTTTCTTGAGCGTGCTACTCTGCACATATTCCATAACAATATAGTGGTCATTGCCGGCAACGCCAACGTCGTAAATGCTGACAATATTAGGGTGCGACAAACGAGCCGCCGATTTTGCCTCGCGGTGAAACCTTTCGATAAACTCCACGTCCGAACGATACGCCTCGTGGAGAATTTTTATTGCGACTGGTCGAGCAAGAAGTCGGTCGTGGGCTCTGTAAACTTCAGCCATGCCGCCGCTGCCGATTTTTTCTTCGAGCTCATATCGTCCGCTCAAAACTCGCTGAATCATTTTTCCTTGCCCCTTAAATTAATGCGTCGTGCGCAATGCGGCATGCACAATCAATCGCGCCCCGCATAGCATAATAAAAATTCAACGCACAGTAAAAAATTTCTCGGCACATTTTTAATCAACTCCCGCGACAATAACAGAAATATTATCCCTGCCGCCAGCGTTCAATGCGGCGTCAATCAATGCATCGGCGGGATTTTCGGCAGTCTTTATAATTTTTAAAATAAGTTCATCATCAACCATATTCGTCAAGCCGTCTGTGCAAAGTAAAAATATATCGCCGCGCTCAACAGGGAAATTTGCTTGGTCGACATAAATATTAGCCATTGCGCCGACTGCTTGCGTCAAAACATTTTTCATTGGGTGCACACGAGCCTCTTCCGCCGTAAGTTCGCCGCGCCGCACCAAAGTTTCAACGTAGGAATGATCCTCCGTTATCTGTTTAAAAATATTTTTCCTCAAAAGATAAATCCGACTGTCACCAACGTGCGCGAAATATCCTTGCCCGCCGTCCAAAGATAAAATCGTTGCCGTCGTGCCCATGCCCAAATATTCTTCGTGTTGCCGTGCTGTATTTAAAATTTTATCATTAGCAAGAAGAATTGCTTGCGCCAAAATTTTTTCGTCGTAAGGTCGTGCCGCCTTAGTCAAAAAATTTTTCACAGTCTCAACCAACATTTGGCTTGCAACTTCGCCCGCTGAAGCTCCGCCCATTCCGTCAGCTACTACAAACGTCTCCGGCTCTATCACTATCAGCGAATCTTCGTTGTTATGGCGAACTTTCCCCACATGCGTCGCTTGAAATATCTTCGCCAAAATTTTCACCCCTTTAGGAAATGCCGAGTGAATTTTTTTGGCTTGATTGTAACAAAAGATTTTCTTTCAGTCAATATTCAGATTAGCTTTAACGAATAAAAAAATGTCGCAAAGATTTACTCCTCTTGAAGAATAATCTTTTAACGACACGCCTCTTTATGATAAGTTTGTTTAACAGTTTCTCTGGACGAGTATACACAGAAATACTTTATTTTTTACATATAGTCGATTGAGGATTTTTGTTTTTCTTGCTTCATGAATCCGAGTTTCTTGGCGACCCATTCGGTAATTACGAATAACACGGGGATAACGAAAATTCCCAGCGTTGTAGCAAACAACATGCCGCCGACGACAGCCACGCCCATTCCGTTACGAGCCGCCGAACCTGCACCCGTTGCTACAGCTAAGGGCAAGCAACCGATTATAAACGCGAACGAAGTCATTAATATTGGGCGAAGTCGCAAGCCAGCCGCCTCTAACGCCGCTTTAACAGGTGACATGCCTCTATCGACGCGGACTTTTGCGAACTCGACGATTAGGATAGCATTCTTTGCCGCCAAACCGATTATCATGATAATTCCGATTTGCATATAAACGCTATCTTGAAGTCCTGCGTTTTGTTGTCCGTTGTTAAGAAACGCCTCAAGCCACGCCATAAAATATTCCGAGAAAACCGCTCCGAAAAGTCCAGTCGGCACGCTGAGCAAAACTGCATACGGTACCGACCAACTTTCATACAGAGCGGCGAGCATTAAGAAGACGAAAACCAACGCCAATGCTAAAACTTGTCCTGTAGAGCTTGCTGCTTTTTTCTCTTCGCGAGATTGCCCCGACCATTCGATATTAAAGCCGACGCCCGCCTCTTGTCGAACAATTTCTTCAATGGCATTCATTGCTTGACCGGAAGAATAGCCTGCGCCCGCGTTGCCTTGAATTGTCACTGCACGAGCCGCATTAAATCTGGAAATTTGCGTTGGACCTGTCGAAAGTTTCGGCGTAATTAAACTCATAAGCGGAACCATTTGCCCGCCCGAACCTTTGACGAAAACAAATCTTGCACAATCAGCCTCACTGCGATAAAGCACGTCAGATTGAAGCATAACCTTGTAAGTGCGCCCGAATTTGTTAAAGTCGTTGACTTGCATACCGCCGAAGTTGACTTGCAGAGCCGTAAACACGTCCGCCAAATTCACGCCGAGCAATTTAACTTTTTCGCGGTCGATTTCATATTCGACGGTCGGCGAGGCAATGTTAAAAGTTGTACGAACGCCCTGCATTTCGGGACGCTGATTAGCTAATCCGACAATTTTTTTCGTCAAGGCGTCAAGTTCCTCGTCCGTGTGACCTGCCATATCTTGTAACTGCATTGACCAACCGCCGACGTTACCTAAACCAGGCAGAGCGGGCGGGTTAAATGCGATAACTTGCGCTTCAGGAACAACCGTTGCACCGAGTCTAAACATTGTCCCGATACAAGCATTAACCGACGCATCTTTACCGCGCTTAGTCCAATCTTCCAAACCGCAAACAATTATTCCCGCGCTAGGTTTCGCGCCGAACGACAGAATATCAAAGCCCGTAACCATCATGCAGTTTTTCAAGCCGGGCATTTCCTTCATAACCGCGCCGCCGAGCTTGTCAATCGTTTGAACGGTGTGATTCATCGAGGTACCTTCAGGCAAGTTAATCGACGTAAAGAAATATCCTTGATCCTCTTCAGGTACGAACGTCGACGGGAGCTGCTGATAAATTGTCCACGTGCAACCTAGAATAATCGCAAGGAAAATTACTGCAAGTTTTGAACGGCTGATAAATGCCGCGACAATTTTAACGTAACTATTTTTTGTGCGGTCGAACCAATTATTAAAGCCGTCAAAAAATTTATCGAAAATACTTTTCTTTTTGTTGGGGTCTTTAGGTTTGAGAATCATGGCGCACAATGCCGGCGTTAACGTCAACGCTACGAATGCCGACAAGCCCATTGATATTGCAATCGTCAACGCAAATTGCCGATAGAGGACGCCCATCATGCCTCCCAAAAATGCAACAGGTACAAAAACCGCCGCCAATACGAACGCAATCGCCACGACCGGACCTTGAACTTCGTCCATTGCGCGTTCGGTTGCGTCGACGGGTGTCAAGCCGCTTTCCATATGGTGTTCGACGTTTTCTATAACAACTATTGCGTCGTCGACGACCAAGCCGATTGCCAAAACCATTGCGAAAAGTGTTAACGTGTTAATTGAGAAGTCTAAGACGATAAACGCCGCGAACGTTCCGATTAACGATACGGGAACTGCCAGCAACGGAATTAATGTCGCACGCCAACTTTGCAAGAATACGAAAATAACCAGCACGACGAGAAGCAACGCCTCAATGAACGTGTGCGCAACTTCCTCGATTGAAGCGCGGATATAATCTGTGCTGTCGAAAATTTCGCTGATAAAAAGATTGGGTGGGAGATTCGGACGTTGACGCTCAATAATTTCTTGCACGTTGCGAACGGTCGTCATTGCGTTAGCGTCGGAGGTGAGCTGAATACCAAAACCAACGGAAGGATAGCCGTTAAACTTTGCGACGATATTATTTTGGCGTTGACCGGATTCGATTCGCGCAACGTCTTTCATGTAAACAAAAGTGCCGTCACTGCGGCTTTTTAAAATAATATTCTCGAATTGCTCAATCTCGGTTAAACGCCCTTGAACTTTGCCGGTAAATTGTTTTTCTTGACCTTGCGCCAATGGCATTGAACCGATTGTTCCCGCCGCCGCTTGTAAGTTTTGTTCGTTAATTGCACTGGAAACATCAGAAACAGTCAAGTCGTATTCGGCGAGTTTGTCGGGATTGAGCCAAATGCGCATTGAATAATCGGAACCGAAAATCTGAACGTCACCAACGCCGTCGACGCGCTTAATTTCGTCCATAAGATAAATATCGGAGTAATTCTTCATAAAGGCGCGGTCGTATTCTCCAGTTGGCGAATACATAGCCAAGAACAACGCCATTTCGTTAGACGCCTTACGAGTTGTGACGCCTTGCCGCTGAACGTCCGCCGGTAAGCTTGCATTGGCGATTGCGACGTTGTTTTGAACTTTAACGGAGTCCATATCGCCATCGGTGCCAACTTCAAAGACGACACTCAAGCTGTAACGTCCCGTATCGTCGGAGTTGGAACTCATGTAGTCCATACCGTCGGTACCGTTAACTTGTTGCTCAATAACCTGCGCGATTGTCTCGTTGACGACACCGGCATTTGCGCCCGTGTAAGTTGTGCTGACGGAAATTGTTGGCGGAGAAATTTGCGGATATTGCGCGATAGGAAGTTGAATTGCCGCGAGGATACCGACGAGCGTTATTATCAAGGCAATAACTATCGCGAATATCGGTCTATGGATAAAGAACTTTGCCACGTCGCCGCCTCCTTACTTCCCGCGCAAATTATCGGGAGCGTTCGGATTTTTGTTAGGCGTGGTAAGTCCTGCGTCCGCGTTATAAGTGCTGGTGACATTCGCCAAAGTAAAGCCCATTTCGCCGGGCGTGACAGTCTTAACGTTAAGTTCGACGCCCTCGCGCAAATTCGTCAAGCCCTCGACTATAACGGTATCACTAACGTTAATTCCACTGTTGACGACGAAATAACTGCCGACTTGTTCGCCAAGCTCAACAGTGCGCGCCTCTGATTTATTGCCGTTGCCGACAACCATAACGAACGATTTGCCTAAAAGTTGTTGAACGGAACGTTGCGGAACTAAAATTGCATTGGGAATAACTTCGCCGGTAAGTTTAACGCGAGCAAACATACCAGGCATTAAAAGTCCGCTGGGATTCGGGAAAATTGCTTTCATAATTAAAGAACCGGTACTATTGGCAAGTTCACGGTCAACCTCGACGATTTGCCCCTCGAACGGATATTCTTTACCGTCGGCAAGCGTTATCGTTACGGCAATGGGATTATGTTCGGATTGCATATTTTGAACCGTCATGAAGTGCAGATAATCGGATTCGCTGATTGAAAATTGCGCGAAAATCGGGTCGGGTGCTCCGAGTGTTACCAAAGTTGTTTGTCCTTGCGAAACAAAAGTTCCGACTGACACGTCATCAACGCCTAATTGCCCTGACATCGGCGCGTAAATTTTTGTGTCGTCAAGATTTTCTTGCGCCGTTCTTAGTGCGGCTTGGCAAGCATAAATTGCCGCCTCATTTGCCGCGCAGGTTGCCTCGTCTGCACGAACTTTTGCCGCTTGAGTTGTAACCACTTGTTCAGCGATTGCCGCGTCTTTAAAAAGTTCTTCGTTGCGTCGCAGGTCTTTTAAAGAATTGTTATAAGTAGCTATGGATTGCTGAAGAACCGCTTCGGCTTGCGCTAAATCGGCTTGCGCTCGCAATACGGCGGATTGATATTGGCGTGCGTCGATTTGATAGAGCAACTGCCCTTGCTCAACATATTGACCCCCAACAACATATTTTTCTACGACGTTGCCTGAAACTTTTGATTGAACTTTTACTTCCTCTGTGCCGACTAAATGTCCTGCGTATTCGCTGGCAAGCGGCGTGTCGCGCCGGATAACTTTCATAGCTTTAACTTGCGCTTTTGGAGCTTGCGCCTGTTGCTGTTCTTTATCGTCACCACAACCGCCGAACATTATCGAAGACGCGGCGAAGATTGCCGCCATTGTCATCAATTTGGCTTTCGATAAAACCACTTCGACCCCTCCCGTTTATTTGAAAATGATAACAGAATTTTAAGGTTTTGGCGGCTAAATGTCAATTTGAACTTACGCGAACAATGCGTTATAATGCATGCGGGAGATGATGTCTTGAAAAAAATTTTTAACTTAAACGCCGGTAGACAAATTAAAATCGGCGGAAAAACTTTAGTAGTAGGGATTCTAAACTTTACGCCCGATTCTTTCTCGGACGGCGGCAAATATTTTTCTGTCGACGCGGCAACGGCTCACGTAGCGCAATTAATCGAATACGGCGCAGATGTTATTGATGTAGGTGCCGAATCTACTCGCCCTGGTGCAACGCCTATAAGTGTGGAAGAAGAAATTGCCCGTCTCGAAAAAGTTTTGCCGGCGGTAAGGGTTTTTGGTGTACCGATTTCCATTGACACTTACAAGCCCGAAGTCGCCGAATATACTTTGCGAACTGGCGCGGATATGATTAACGACGTGCACGGCTTGGAAGATTCGCGCATGATTGACGTCGTGAAAAAATTTAACGCGCCAATAATCGCTATGCACAATGAAAAATGTTCTGACGGCGATATTATAGAAGACATTAAAAAATTTTTCCGTAGAACGTTAGAACATTGCGTAGCTAAAAATTTCGACACGTCAAAAATTATTTTCGATCCTGGTATCGGCTTCAGCAAAACCCCCGCGGAAGATTTAGAAATTATGCGCCGCTTTGATGAGCTGAAAACTTTGGACGGTAAAGAAATTATTTTGACGGTCGGTGTAAGTCGCAAAAGTTTTATCGGGCGATTAACCGGATTCAAGCTTGACCAACGCGATGAGGCAACGGGAGCCTTATGCGTTGACGCGATAACAAAAGGCGTCGATTTAGTTCGCGTCCACAATGTCAAGTTAGTTGCGCGTATGTGCTCCATGACTGACGTTTTATATCGCAAAAAAGCTCGAATAAACCGGCTGTTCCCAAAACGCATTTGATTACTAAGGAGGAAAATTTTCATGATGGACAAAATTATTTTGACAGGGATTGAAATTAAAGGGCGGCACGGCTGCTCGGAATTTGAACGGCAACACGAGCAACTTTTTATCGTCGACGCCGAACTTTATCTTGACTTATCGCGGGCAAGCAAAACCGATGATCTCGGCGATACTGTTGACTACTCGCAAGTTCTCAGCGACATAAAAAAAATTGTCGGCGGCACCCCGCGCAATTTGATTGAGACCGTCGCGCAGGATATTTGCGAAATTTTGTTGCGTAAATATTTTCTGTTGGAAGGTTTGAAAATTACAATTCACAAGCCCGATCCGCCCATTGAAGAAAAATTTGCAGGTGCGGCAGTTCAAATCGTTAGGAATCGCCAATGACCCGCTTTAAAAGCAGGAGACTTAACATATGATTTATTATCTCGGTTTGGGTGCTAATTTAGGTCAATGTGAACAAACACTGCGGCGGGCGATTGAGCGCGTAAAAAAAATTCCCGACGTCAAACTTTTGCGGGTGTCGTCGTTCTATGAAACAGAGCCTTGGGGCGTCGAAGGTCAGCCGAATTACATCAACGCCGCGATAAAAATTTCAACAGAACTGGAGCCGCTCGCCTTTCTTGACGAATTGCAACGGATTGAATTTGAATTGGGCAGAATTCGCCGCAAACGTTGGGAAGCGCGGATAATTGACATTGATATTCTTTACGGCGCGAAAATTTCTTGTGAACGCTTGACAGTGCCGCATAAGTTTTTATTTGAGCGCGACTTTGCACTTATACCGCTGGCCGAAATTTTCCCGACGCTTAAATTTAATCTGCGCGGCGATAAAGTTATTCGCGTGGCAGGCTCGCCGATTGATTTTAAGTTTAAACTCGTTGCTTGCGTCGATAAAAATTTTGGACTCGGCAAGGGCGGCAAGCTCCTTTTTAAAATCCCTGCTGACTTGAAAAATTTTCGACGCCTAACATTAGGGCACACGATTATTTTCGGGCGCAAAACGCTTGAAACTTTTCCGAATCAACAGCCGCTTGACGGACGCAGAAATATTATCTTGAGCCGCTCGCTTAAAAATATATCTGGCGCGGAAATCGTCGGCAGTGTCGCGGAACTTTTTAACGTGCTTGATACGGCGGAAGAAAATTTTATCATTGGCGGCGCAGAAATTTTTAATGAATTTATTCCATATGCAACAGAAATTTTCTTAACGGTTGTCGACGTGGTGGCAGAGGCTGATACTTTCTTTCCGTCCGTTGACGAATTTACTTTGCGCGGCGTGAAAACTTTTAAGGGCTTTGAATTCAGGAGATACACACTATGAAGAAGATTTTTAGGAACGATTGGGCGGAACTTTTAGACGACGAAGTCAAGGAGCCATATTATCAGGAGTTGCGTAAATTTTTAATTGACGAGTACAGCACGAAAAAAATTTTCCCGAACATGTACGACATATTTAACGCCTTGCACTTTACGAGCTACGCCGATACTAAAGTTGTAATTTTTGGGCAAGACCCGTATCACGAGCCTGGACAAGCTCACGGACTTAGTTTTTCTGTTTTGCCGAATGTACCGCCGCCGCCGTCGTTGATAAATATTTTTAAAGAATTGCGCGACGATATAGGTTGTTTTATCCCAAATAACGGTTGCCTCAAACCTTGGGCGGATCAAGGAGTTTTGCTTTTGAATGCGGTATTGACGGTAAGGGCACACGCGGCGAATTCACATCGCGGGCACGGCTGGGAAATTTTCACCGATAAAATTATTCGCTTGCTTAACGAACACGAACGCCCGCTTGCGTTTATCTTGTGGGGACGACCTGCGCGGAGCAAAAAAAATATGATAACGAACTCGCGCCATTTTATCGTTGAATCGGCGCATCCAAGTCCGTTATCAGCGAGCGGCGGATTTTTCGGTAGCCGCCCATTTTCCCGCGTTAATAAATTTTTAGAATCAATCGGCGAAACTCCAATCGACTGGCAAATTCCTAACCTTTAGAAAGGAATCTCTTAGATGACTAAGCAAACGATTTCCCGAATCCTTCTAGCAGTTTTGATTATCTCGAATATTTATTTGCTTTGGCGAGTTAACTCCAATACGATGTCGATTGCCGCTTATGACGCCGGAATTAATCAGCGCACAGGCGTTGGGCAACTCGAAAGTTTTTGGACAAAATATATCGGCGGCTCCAAAGGTTTTGGAACTTACGAGGACAGGTCGCGAGCCGAATCCGACAGCCAAACTGCAACTAATGTTCTTATCGTTTTAGATATTGTTCTTGTTGGCGCGATTTATATTCTTAACAGAAAACCTAAGCCGAAACCCGCGCCCGTCGAAGATGATGATTGGAGAAGTCCGCGCAGGTCAAGACGCCGCAGATAATTTATTCAAAATTGCGGCACCAATAGCGTATCTCGTCAAGTTTTTTGTAAAGATTATCGCCAGGACAGCTCGTATCGTTTAAATTTCTGTGCCCTACGATAACGCCTTTTCCCATTGGATTTAGATGATACTTTTGACAAAGCCACGCCGTTAAAAGTTTCAGCGATGCCATTTGCTCATGATTTGGCTTAGCAAGATTAAAATTACCAGCGACGCAAATCCCAACGGAATTTTTGTTGTGGTGATAAGCGTGCGCCCCGACCGCTAAAGGTTTACGTCCTTGCTCAATCGTGCCGTCCTTGCGAATCACGTAATGATAGCCAATTCCCGCCCAACCGTTAACTTCTTGGTGAAATTTATGGATTGCCTCAGCGGAAGAATCTTTATCGCCGTCGGGAAAGCCTGCGTGATGAATCACAATCATTTCCGTCGTCGGACGTTCCTCGTATTCGGTGAAGTTCAAAAATAATTTTCTAATCGGCGGCTCCCACGTCTCCAAGACATAGGCAGCCGCTTTTTCGTCGCCCAAAAGAATTCCCGCCGCCGCCAATGATAACATTCGCAAAAATTTTCTTCTGTCCATGATTTTTCCCTCCGTTAAATCTTAGAAAAATTTTTTTGCATTTTCAAGCACAGCTGTTATAATCATTTCCGTAAACAAGTAATTAGGAGGAAATTTTATGCTGACTATCGAAAAACTTCAAGAATACGGAGTAAACACTAAGGAAGGACTTGCCCGTTGCATGAACATGGAAAAATTTTATTTTCGTATGTTGGGCATGGGGCTGAAAAATGATTCCTTCGATAAACTCGAAAAGTCGCTCGCGGAAGGTAATTTGGAAGACGCTTTTGAACAGGCGCACGCGCTTAAAGGTGTCGTCGGCAACCTCGCTATCACTCCGATTTTCCTGCCTCTTAGCAACCTCACTGAATCCCTCCGCGCTAAAGAGAATTTGGATTACGTTTCTCTTTACAAACCGATAAAAGAATTGCGCGATAAGCTGGTTGCCGAACTCTAAGAAATAAATTTTATCCTGTTGAATTAATCTTTATCCGCCCGCTAAACAAATAGCGGGTTCTTTATTTTACAAAGCAAAAAATCTTTACACTAAAAATTTTGCATAGTCGACGAATTCGCAATTAAGAGCCTCTGCAACGGCTTTGTTAGTAAGATTGCCGTCAATCGTGTTGAGACCTTTAGCAAGTCCTGCGTCCTCTTGGCAAGCCGCTATCCAACCTTTGCTTGCGACTTTCAAAGCATAAGGCAAAGTTGCATTCGTAAGGGCAAGCGTTGAAGTTCTGGAAACTGCGCCGGGAATATTTGCAACGGAATAATGAATCACTCCGTGTTTAACAAAAGTCGGGGCGCTGTGCGTGGTAACGTGGTCGCAAGTAGCAATCGAGCCGCCCTGATCAATCGCAACATCGACAATAACAGAGCCTTTCTTCATGTTCTTAACCATTTCTTCCGTAACGAGCTGAGGAGTTTTCGCGCCAGGAACGAGCACCGCACCGACAAGCAAATCAGCCTTTGCAGTCCATTGCGCAATGTTATAAGCGTTGCTCATGACTGTACAGACTTTGCCGCCGAAAATGTCATCAAGATAGCGAAGACGTTCAATCGACAAATCAATAATCGTGACACGCGCACGCATTCCGAGAGCAATTTTCGCCGCATTGGTACCGACGACACCGCCGCCGATTATTACGACTTGACCGGAGGCAACACCGCTTACACCGCCGAGCAAAACGCCGCGCCCGCCGTATTGACTTTCGAGGAATTGCGCACCGAGTTGAATTGACATGCGACCAGCAATTTCGCTCATCGGGGCGAGCAAAGGCAAGCTCCTGCCGTCACGACCAACAACCGTCTCATAAGCAATGCCCGTAACTTTTTTATCAAGCAAAGCTTTCGTAAGCGCGGGTTCGGGCGCGAGGTGCAAATACGTAAAAAGAATTTGTCCAGCGTGGAAAAGATCATATTCAGGCTCAAGCGGCTCTTTAACTTTGATAATCATTTCTGCGTTATCAAAGATTTTTTTCTTATCCGCGATAATTTCCGCGCCAACTGCTTTATAATCTCCGTCCTCGAAACCGGAGCCAATGCCCGCGCTCTGTTCGATTAAAACTTTGTGCCCAGCTTTGACGAGTGCATCTGCGCCCGCCGGTGTCAAGCCTACGCGGTTTTCGTTGTTCTTAATTTCCTTAGATACGCCAATAATCATAGCGTCATACCTCCTACAAAGATTTCTTAATAAATGATACACACACTTAAAGGATTGTCAAGCCGATTTCAAGGCGATAAGCGCGGCAATTCTTCCTGTGCGGTCAAGTCCTTTCTTCTGCGCGGCACGATAGGAAAAATACCAGCTACTCTCGCAACAAGTACATTCGCTAGCCACGTCGATATTTTCTTCAGGCACGTCAATTTCTAAAAGTTGAATCACATTAGCCCGCCATAAGTCTAAAAAAATTTTCCCGTCGCGCTCAATCAAAAGTTCATGGTAATTGTTGGGGAACGCCGCCTTGCAGTTATCAATAACCACGCCACCGATTTCATAGCAACAAGCTCCGATTGACGGCGCAATTCCAATTAAACAATCTTCAGCCTGCGTCCCGAATTCGTCGCCCATTTTGAGCAAAGTTTTGGCGGCGATTTTTTTTAGCGTACCTTTCCAGCCGCCGTGCGCAAGTCCAATCGCTTGATTCTCAACATCGACAAAAAAAATCGGCACGCAATCAGCAAAACACAGCATAAGCGGCAATTCGGGCGTGTTCGTGATAAGCGCGTCGGTTTCCGGTATCGAGTCGGCATAATTAGCACAACCGCAACCGCGATAATTATCATCAACGCGGAAAATTTTATCGCCGTGAACTTGATTAGGCGTAACAATATCCGCAATGTCAAATCCGAGCGATTTAATAAATTTTTTCCGATTGGCAAGAACATCCGCTGGTTCGTCGCCGACATGAAGTGCAAGATTTAAGCTATCGAATGGCGACTTACTGAAACCTCCAAGCCGCGTTGATACCGCATGTGTAATCAAATCTTCAGGGAATGTTGAAAATTTTCCGTACCAAAGATTATTTTCCGTCCGTTTTAAAAAGTAGCTCATAATATTTCCTCGCTGTCTATTTTTAATTGCGTTCATTCTATCAAAAACAAAAAGAGCTGTCACTTGACAGCTAAAAAATTTTAAGTCATCGCCGCACAAAAACATTATCGTAATTTCGATTTCAACGACCTTTAGCGACAAATTCTTTCTGATAATCAAAACATTCGTTAGCAACGTCTTTGTTAAGAATTACGAGGCACAACAAGTTAGGAATAGCCATTAAGCCGTTCATCGTGTCGGAGAAATTCCAAACAACATCAAGCGTTTGCGTTGCGCCGATAAATGTTATAAGGCTGAAAACAATTCTGTAGCCGATAATCACAGGGCGAGCTTTGATGATGTATTCAAGAGATTTTTCGCCGTAATATTCCCAACCAAGAATCGTCGAATATGCAAACATCGCAAGAGCAATCGAGACAATATATTTTGCGCCTTCGCCGTAAACCGTGCTAAACGCCAAAATCGTCAACGGTGCACCCGAAACAAGCTTGCCAGTTTCAGGATCAACACTTCCGAGCACTCCCGAACTTGCAATAACTAAGCCCGTCAAAAAGCAGATAATCATCGTGTCAAAGAAAGTGCCCGTCATGTTAACGTAACCTTGACGGGAGGCATGGTCAGTTCTTGCCGCCGCCGCTGCAATCGGAGCTGAACCTAAGCCCGCCTCATTTGAGAAGACGCCACGCGCCACGCCCCAACGCATAGCAGTTAACATGCTTGCGACGATTGAGCCGCCGACGCCGCCAGCTACAGCTTCAGTCGAAAATGCCATTTGGAACATAATCGCTAAGCCGCCAGGAACATTTTTAAAGTTGACGATGATAATAATCACAGTGAACAAAATATAAAAGAATGCCATACTCGGCACGATAAAACTAGAAACTTTGCCGATTGAACGAACCCCGCGAATCAGAACCGCCAATGAGCACACGACAAGGATAATGCCCGTGACTTCAGTCGAAATACCTAGAGAACTGAAAGCCGCACTTATAGAGTTGGCTTGCGTCATGTTGCCGATACCGAACGAGGCACAAACCGCAAACAGCGCGAACAAAGTCGCCATTAATTTCCCGAAGCCGCCGCCGATACCGTTTTTCATGGCGTACATCGGACCGCCTGCCATTTCGCCGACGGAATTTGTTTCACGATATTTAACCGCTAAAACCGATTCGGCGTATTTAGTCGACAATCCGAATGCCGCACTTATCCACATCCAAACAATCGCGCCAGGTCCGCCGAGTACCATAGCAGTTGCCACGCCGACGATATTACCTGTTCCGACCGTCGCGCTAAGTGCCGTCATGAGCGATTGGAACGGAGAGAGGTCGCCTTGTTTGTCCGCTTTGTGTAGCATAATCATTTTTATCGCGTACCAAAGATTTATCCACGGCAAAAACTTTAGACGAACTGTTAAGAAAATACCCGTGCCGACTAAAAATGCCAGCATTATCGGACCCCAAACAAAATCGTTAATGTCATTCAATAGCTGTGACAAGTCCATTAAAAATAATCCCTCCTGCAAAATCTAAACGATAAAACTTTTCATATCATAAATTATATTTAATTCGTTATAACCTGTCAAATTTTTAGTAATGAATACAAAGTTAACGATTTTGAGGCAAAAAAATTAACCCGCGCAAATAACACGGGTTTTTTATGTCGTGACTGCGACGGAGGAGCTTAAAACGCCTCGTCGATTGATTTTTATTTAAAGTAACGGTCGAGTAAACCTTTAAAAGCTTTGCCGTGACGAGCTTCATCACGCGCCATTTCGTGAACGGTATCGTGAATTGCGTCGAGATTGAGAGCCTTAGCGCGTTTAGCAAGATCCGTTTTGCCAGCGGTGGCACCGTTCTCAGCCTCTACGCGCATTTGCAGATTCTTTTTAGTGCTGTCGGTGAGAACTTCGCCCAACAGTTCAGCGAATTTAGCGGCGTGTTCGGCTTCTTCCAATGCGGCGCGACGCCAGTATTCTCCGATTTCTGGATAACCCTCACGATAAGCGACGCGGCTCATAGCCAGATACATGCCGACTTCCGTGCATTCGCCATTGAAGTTAGCGCGAAGATCCTGGATAATGTCATCAGGGGCACCCTTAGCCACGCCGACAACATGTTCAGCCGCCCAAGTCAATTCGCCGTCTTGTTTAGTGAATTTTTCTGCAGGAGCCTTGCAAACCGGGCACTCAATCGGCGGCTCGTCGCCTTCGTAGACGTAGCCGCAAACGTTGCAAACATACTTAGCCATAAATTATAACCTCCCTAAAATATATTTTTAATACATACGCTTGCGTAGATTATAGCACAGACTATTTCACTTTGGCAAGACTAATACACGAATGGCATTTAGCACGGCAAGAATCATAACGCCAACATCAGCGAAGATAGCAGCCCACATGTTCGCAAGCCCCATTGCACCGAGAATCAAGCACAAAAATTTTACGCCGATTGCAAAGAAAATATTCTGCTTAACAATACCTAAACACTTGCGCGAAATTTTTATCGCCCGTGAAATTTTGCGAGGGTCGTCGTCCATTAAAACTACGTCAGCCGCCTCAATCGCCGCATCTGAACCTAAAGCCCCCATTGCAATTCCAACATCTGCGCGGCTCAAAACAGGCGCGTCGTTAATCCCGTCACCGACAAACGCAACTTTACCATTCGACGTCGCCAAAATTTTTTCAAACTCTGTAACTTTATCGGCGGGCAAAAGTTCACTGCGGTAATTTTTAATATCAAGTTCACCAGCAACTTTAGAGGCAATTTTTTCCGTGTCGCCCGTCAACATAAAAATATTTTCGACGCCGGCATTTTTCATATCGACAACGGCTTTTTTAGCATACGGCTTAATCGCGTCGGAAATGACGACGTGCCCCGCATAATCCCCGTTAACTGCAACGTGAATAATCGTCCCGACTTTATAACAAGATTTCCATTTTGCGCCGACCTCGTCCATAAATTTTTCGTTGCCAACGCTGACAACTTGACCGTTAATTTTCGCACGAATACCGCGTCCTGCGATTTCTTCGACTTCCTCAACCGTGCAATCGTCGCGCTCGTTCGGATAAACTTTACGCAAAGAATTTGCTATAGGGTGCGTCGAATATCTTTCAACGTGCGCGGCAAGGTGCAAAAGTTTTTCTTCGTCGAAATTCAAATTTTTACTGTGAACGGCGTCGACTTCAAAACTGCCCCGCGTCAATGTGCCGGTTTTATCCATTACTACGGTTTTAACTTTGGACAATGTCTCCAAAAAGTTTGAGCCTTTAATTAAAATTCCCTCGCGACTTGCGCCGCCAATACCCGCAAAGAAACTCAACGGAATACTTATCACCAGCGCGCATGGACAACTTATCACTAAGAAAATCAGCGCACGATAAATCCACGTCTCCCAATCGCCAAAAATTATCGATGGGATTATCGCCAAAGCTCCCGCGCAGATTACAACGGCAGGAGTATAAATCCTGGCGAACTTCGCAATAAAATCTTCCGATTTAGATTTGCGCGAACTTGCGTCTTCGACCAGCTCCAAAATTTTTGACGCCGTAGACTCGCCGAATTCTTTAGTCGTACGAATTTTAAGGACGCCGTTTAAGTTTATGCAACCGCTGATAACTTCCGCGCCGATTGAAACTTCACGCGGCAAACTCTCGCCCGTCAAAGCGACCGTGTTTAAAGTTGAATTGCCCTCCTCGACAATGCCGTCAATCGGAATTTTTTCGCCGGGCTGAACGATTATAAGCGTTCCAACTTCAACGTCGTCAGGGTCAACTTGCTCCAGTCCGTCGTCAGTCTCAACGTTAGCATAATCGGGGCGAATGTCCATAAGTTCGGAAATATTTTTACGGCTCCGACCAATCGCGTAGCTTTGAAACCACTCGCCGATTTGATAGAATAGCATAACGGCAATCGCTTCAGTATAATCGCCGTCTTCGTAAATCGCCAAAGCAAATGCTCCGACCGTTGCAATCGTCATCAATAAACTTTCGTCGAAGGCACGGAAATTTTTTATCCCGTGAAATGCCTTGAGTAAAATATCATAGCCGACAATCAGATAGGGCACTAAATACAGCAAAAATTTTCCGACGCCCGAAATTTCAACGAAGTTCAGCCCAATAAGCAATACCGCCGCAATTAAAATTCGGATTAAGTTTCTGCGTTGTTTAGCGTTCACAAGAAAATATCACAATCCTTTTCGACACGTTTGCAATTTTCGCGAACGCGCCCCATAACTTCCTTAGCATCAACGCCGTCCTCGAATTCGACTTTCATTTTGAGCGTCATGAAGTTAACGACCGCATCTTTAACGCCCGCAGTTTTTTTCGTCTCGGTCTCCATGAGATTCGCGCAGTTAGCGCAGTCCACATCAATCTTGTAAGTTTTTTTCAAACTAATCATCTCCCGAAAATTTTTATCAATTATATAGCACGGAGGATTTTAAATGTCAAATATAAAACTCGTTCGCAAGCTAGCACAAAAAAAATTCCGCAACGAATTAAAACTTTTCACTGCGGAAGGTTTAAGACTTTGCGAAGAAGTGCCGCCCGCGCAGGTTGAGTTCGGATTTTATACGCGGGAATTTTTATCGGACGAACGCGCAAGAATTTTAGTTGAACGATTCAAAAGTTTAGAGGAAATTTCCTCGTCGACAATGGAAAAAATTTCTGATACGCAAACGCCACAGGGAATTTTACTTGTCGTGCGCCAAAAGTTTTCGTCGCTTGAGAAAGTCTTTGCAAAAAAAATAATTGCTGTACTCGACGGCGTACAAGACCCCGGCAATGTCGGAACAATTTTGCGGACGGCGGCGGCTTTCGATTGTTCAGTAATTTTATTAGAAGGTTCAGCAGAAATTTTTAATCCAAAAGTTGTGCGCTCGTCTATGGGCGCGATTTTTTATTTGCCGATTGTAAAGCTAAGTCGCGAGGAATTTTTGAATCTGCGCGGCGTGGAAATTTTAGCGGCGGCAATCGATTCATCAGCGGAAATTTATTATCAGCATAATTTTAACAAACACAGCGCAATAGTTTTCGGCTCGGAGGCAGTTGGCGTCTCAAAAAAAATTCTCGACAATGCCCGAAAAATTTTCATACCGATGAACGGGCACGCCGAGAGTTTAAACGTCGCAACTTCTGCCGCGATAATTTTATCCGAAACTGTCAGACAAAATGCGCTATAAAATTATTTTTTCCTTTCTTTGAAGTCTTTATCAATTAAATTACGCCATTCATCGTCATCAAAACTAATGTCGGGCGCGGCGGCAGAAAAACCAGCGGCGAAATCTCCGATTGCTCCGAAAGCATGCGCGGTACCGAAACTGTCAGCATGATAGTTGACTGCGCGGCGGGCGTCAATTCCAATGTGAGAGGCAACTTCAACTGCGTCAATATTGGCTCCGAGAAAAATAAATTCCCAGCCGAGCTCTTTTTGTTGTTCAATGAGCTTTTTAATATCTTTGTAGCTGAATTTTACACTAGCGTTCTCCATGCCGTCAGTCGTGATAACGAACAAAGTTTTTTTCGGACGATCTTCCTCGCGGGCGTACTTGTGAATGTTTTTGATGTGTTTAACGGCGTTGCCAACAGCATCAAGCAAGGCGGTAGTTCCGCGTACCTCGTAATCTTTTTCCGTCAAGGGTTTAATCTTGGCAAGCGGAACGCGATCATGCAGAACAATCGACTCGTGATCAAAAAGAATCGTGGAAACCAGAGCATCGCCCTCAGTTTCGGTTTGTTGCTTCTTAATCATAGAGTTGAAGCCGCCGATAGTGTCGCTTTCCAGTCCAGCCATAGAACCGGAGCGGTCAAGTATAAAAATTAATTCAGTCATTTTAATCTTCCTCCTTATGTTGCATGTTATATCATGTAAGTTAAAATTATTGGTCGCCCGTTATGCGACAAATTAGCCGCCGAGCAATGGCAACTTATATTTGTAGAGAGCTTGATTAACTAAGTCCACGTCAAAAATTTTGTACTCGATAAAGAACGAAACGATAACATCGGCAAGATTGGCATTATTTAACGTGTAACCGGCGGTGGCAAGAAGTTTTTGCGTTTCGTCGAAGTCTAGCTTAAGAGCTATGGCAAAGGCAAGAGCAGTTTGTTTACTCGGCTGATATTCTTTGTGATTGGCGATTTTTGAGAAGTGACGACGGTCAATATTTGCGCGAGTGTAAATAGCAGAATTTTTTTCGCCGCTCTCCGCAATAAGCCGAATAAGCATTTCCGAAAAAGTTTCACCCATATTTTGAGCTTGCAAGTTACGAAAATTTATATCGTCAATAAAAATCGGCGGACTATAAGCCGCGCTCACAAAGCCAGGAAATACTGGAATCCAATTTTTTCTTATGTAAGCACCAAGCAACAGATTAATATTTTTTTCGTCCATTGTCATACCTCCGCCGAAAATAATTTCACATTAATAAATTTATGCCGGTTGAAATTGCCGCGTTGATCCAAAAAGCTATCGAGCGGCGATTTTTCGTATCTTCACCAGAAACTTTCAGCAAAGACATTATGCCATAAATTAAGTAAAAGCCCAAAACGAAAACGGCAAATGTAATAATCGCTGTGATGATTAATTCGTCGAATCCGTTCGGTTTGGCAAAATGTATGTCAAAAAGACACAGCGCAAAAGCAACAAGACCTTTCATATTCATTGACGAATCTTTATCGTTAGAGTCAAAAAACGAAAGCCCACACGCCTTCACCGCCAAAAATCCCGTAATCATTCCGGCTATTATAAAAATAAATCGTTCCATGTCGACACCGCCTTAAGGTTTATATTCCGACAAAACTTTTTCCATAATGCTTGCGCTGTCCTCAAAACTCATTACAACACCGTTAATGTCCACGTAGCGCAGGATAAAGGATTCGCCTTCGACGTTGAATTGAACTAACATTTTTGCAGGTGAATTGAACCAAGTACATTCGCCAGTAAATTCGACAATAGTTTCTTTATCGGTCGAGGTGAAAGAACGCCATTTACCGTCAGCAAAAAATTGGTCGAACGCCTTGCCGATTGGAACGTTGGGATTCATGTAAAAAGTTCCGTTGCGCACGACTTGAACCGTCTTATCGTATTTTTCTCCACCACAACCCGCGATGAGAATTCCGATGAGCATAAGAGAAATTATCCCAAAGAGAGCCGCTTTAGTTTTCATTTCAGTGCAACTCCTTTCTAAAAATTTTTAGCCGAGAGGATCCGCGCCATATTTATTTTCGCCGTGCGTGCCAGGAAAAAACAACAGATACACACCAAATATCACTTCGACGACGTAAGCAACTTTTTCAAAAAAACTCATCTCAAAAATATCCGCGCTAGAAAACGCACCAATAATTCCCAATGCAACAAAGACATAAGCTAAAGTTTCGTCCTTGTCCAAATCGTGCAAACGCCTAACGTTTAAGCAGTAATAGGGAGCTTGTCCGATAATGAGCAAAATCAACGCGACGATACTGCCAAAGGTTGAAAGTTCGCCCCAATCGTTGCTGAAAAGAATAAACACCGTAGACAAAATAATCGCTTCGACGGCGGCAACAGCAAGACAACGTTTAAGATAACGCAGACGGTTAAGCCGCCCTGTCGTCTTGAAAATCATATCGGCAACGTCATGATCTTCCTCGTATCTTCCGCCGGACGTGTTGAGGTCGACGTTGGAAGGAGCCGCACCAATTTTTTTCCCGCAAGCTTTACAAAATTTTTCTCCAGCTTTTATCTCGGTACCACATTCAGGACAAAACTGCGCCATAAAAATCGCCTCCATTTAAAAAATTTTTACCTGTGATAAATCAGCTTATTGCAAACGGCGTTGTAAAGAGAATCAACAAAAGGATCACTGCGCGAATCTCCCGCAAATTGTCCATTGATATACAAAACCGCCATTCCTCTGGCTTTGAAGTCGCAGTACACTTCCATACCGTCAAAAGCAAGCACAAAGCCGAATTCGGGCGCGACGTCGGGGTGACCGGGCGTATAATCCAAAGTTCCCGCCTTAACGAACAAATCCGTATGGTCCCAATTCAAAACCCAAGTGTCGCGTGCGGGATATGCCGCCTCTGCGCGGGGCGCGTCTAACGAAAATAAATTTATCGCAACCAACGCAACCGCTAATGCCGTCAAAAAATTTTTCATGAAAATTCCCCCTTTACATCTCATCTTTAAATGCGTATAGCGTGGCAACAATTCGCAAGGTGTCGTTTAACATAGCAATTAGATAAAAAAGCACACTGCCAACATACCTTATGCCTTCCGCCTTGCCCGCAAATTCATTAATTTCGTGGTACATGCTGAAAAGCGAAAAGATAATTATAACTGCTACAACTGCCTTGCCGCTCTCACCTTGCGAAGCCGTAACACCCGCGCAGACAAAATAAATAAAGTAAGCGAGCACGGCGAGAAATAATCCCTTAAAAATATGTCCGTCCACAAGATACCATCCAATAAGGTCAAATTTACCAAAAAGTTTTTGGGCAATCCACGTGAAAATAAACATCATTGCAAAATATCCAATCAAACATTTGATAAAATCGCCCACGCTACTCATAGCAAAAAATCCCTCCTTACAATTTAAGCTAAAGTCTTGGGGCGCGCAAAAAGGCGAGGTAAACGCGCAACCCCAAGACTTTTTTGCTCAACGTCTCTTTAAAACTAACCGTTTGGAATTTTGCTCGACAATTTCATAATCGTCGCGTGTAGCAGTCAAAACCGCCGTTCCTCCTGCCGCTACTGCAATCGCTATCGCCGAAGTCGTGGCTCCCGTTCCGATAAGTGCTGTCGCTGCTCCGGCACTCGCAATAGCAGCGGGCATGCCAACTCCCGTCATAGCCATTCCGACTGCAACAACGATTGCGGCAAATGCTATTCCCCATGCAACCTTGCCTTTAGCTTTGATTTTGAGAATTTTGTTGCGCAAGTCTCCAACAACTTCTATGGAATCTTCTTCGTTGTTCACGGCAGTTGCATATTCCTCTTCAGTTCTTACCGTTTTCAAAGTAATTCCTCCTTAATCTTGATTTATTTTTATCTTATCAAATGAGTAAAAAAATTTGTCGCACAACAGGCGACATTACGAATATTTTTTGGACATTAATTCGATAAGGTGTTAAACTGCAGTTGAAAAAATTTTCAGAGGTGAGGACTTGAACGATAAAAACTTAACGCCGATGATGGAACAATATCAGGCGCAAAAATCTCAACACCCAAACGAGCTTTTATTTTTCCGTCTCGGCGACTTTTTCGAGATGTTTAACGAGGACGCTGAAATTGCCTCGCGGGAAATCGGCTTAACTTTAACGCAACGTCAGCAAGTTCCGATGTGCGGTGTACCGGCTCATGCCGTCGAAAGTTATCTGCAAAAACTCGTTGACAAAGGTTATCGCGTGGCAGTCGTCGACCAAATCGGCGACCCGAAGGCTAAAGGATTAACCGAACGCGCTTTAACTAAAATCGTCACGCCAGGCACAATTTTAACTGAAGACGCCTTGACTAACAGCGGAAATAATTATCTCGTGCTGATTATGGAGGGCGGCAACGAAATTTCTTTGGCGGGCGCAGATATTTCTACAGGAGAAATTTTTTATTGCCTGTATGACGGCGACAATCGCGAGCAAAATCTTTTCGATGAACTCTATAGACTTTCTCCGCACGAAATTTTAATTCCAAAAGGTTTATCCTTATTCAAGCGGCTGAAAAATTTCGCCGACCTCAAGCTTGACGGTTGCGCCTTCACGACGATTGCACCCGAAAAAAATTCCGACAAAAATTTTTCCGCTGAACACTTCGCCGAAAATGAATTACCCGCCGCAGAAATTGCCGCTCAAGCCGTCGAAAATCTTCTGCAGTATATCCACGCGACTGTTCGCACCGATTTAAAACACCTGTCTAAACTTACGCGCCTCGATATGAGCACCCATTTAATTTTGGACGCGACCGCTTTAAAAAATCTCGAAGTCGTTAGAAATCTGCGCGACGGCTCCAAAAAAGATACGCTGTTCAATGTTTTAGACTTTACGAAAACTGCGGCGGGTAATCGTTTGTTGCGCCGCTGGTTAGAAAGTCCACTCGTTGACATTGCCGCGATTAATCGGAGGCTCGACGCTGTGGAAGAACTTTTTAAAAATTTCACGACGCGGCGGAATTTGCGCGAAATGTTAAGGGACATTCACGACTTTGAACGGCTTATGACTAAAATCGAAGTCGGCTCGGCTAATGCCCGCGATTTAATTGCGCTAAAAATTTCTTTCCAAGCTCTGCCGAAAATTTCCGAAGTTCTTAAAGGTGCACAAAGCGATATTATTGCTGCGTGTCGTGACGGGTTCGGCGATTTTTCCGGCGAGGCTAAACTTATCAACGATGCCATAAGCGAAAACGCTTCAACTTCTGTGCGCGACGGCGGAATTATCAATAGCGGCTACAACGAGGAACTCGACGAATTGCGCTACGTTTCGATAAACAACCGCTCTTTTCTGCAGGAAATGGAGGAGCGCGAACGAACTAAAACCGGAATCCGTGCGCTTAAAATCGGCTATAATCGCGTTTTTGGTTACTATATTGAAGTTCGTCACAGTAGCGCGAGCAAAATCCCCGCAAATTACGTTCGCAAGCAAACTTTGGTTAACGCTGAACGCTACATTACCGAAGAGCTTAAAGATTTTGAAACTAAAATTCTCGGTTCGCAGGAACGAATTGTAAATCTCGAATACAATATTTTTTGCGAAGTTCGCGATCGCATTAAAAATCGTCTGTCGGAAATTCAGGACACCGCTAAACGAATCGCCTTGATTGACGTTATCGCAAGCATGGCGGAGGCGGCGCACATTAACAACTACACGCGCCCCGATTTGAACATTGAGGGGAAAATTGATATTCGCGACGGACGCCACCCGCTGGTTGAAAAAATTTTGACGGGCGGATTATTTGTTCCCAACGACACGAGCCTTGCGCCTAATCGTTGCGCGTTGATGATTATTACCGGTCCGAACATGGCGGGCAAGTCAACTTATATGCGGCAAGTTGCGCTGTTAACTTTGATGACGCAGACTGGCAGTTTTATTCCGGCGACGAGCGCGAATATTTGTCCCGTCGACAGGATTTTTACCAGAATCGGCGCAAGTGACGACCTTGTTAGCGGGCAATCAACTTTTATGGTTGAGATGAACGAAGTCGCGCAGATTTTGAAATACGCAACCGACCACAGCTTAATTGTTCTCGACGAGGTTGGACGCGGAACTTCTACCTTTGACGGAATGAGCATTGCCCGCGCAGTTATCGAATATATTGACAAAAAAATTCGCGCCAAAACTCTTTTCGCCACGCATTACCACGAACTCACCGACTTAGCGGAAACATCTGCGCGGATTGAAAATTTTTCCGTTGCCGTTAAAGAACGCGGTAGCGAAGTAATTTTCCTGCGCCGAATCAAACAGGGTGGAGCCGATAAATCATACGGGATTCAAGTCGCAAAACTCGCTGGACTTCCTAAATCCGTAATGAAACGCGCCGAAGAAATTTTAAAGTCTATGGAAACTTCCGCGCCCGTTCGCCCCGTCGAAAATAAAAAATCTTCCGCGCCGGATTTATTCGTCGCACACAGCTTGAAAGATTTACTTGCGCTAGACGTTCCAAGCTTGACGCCGATTGAGGCAATGGGTAAACTTTACGAGTTACAGCAACAAGTTAGAAAGGAACTCGGACAATGATTAGCTGTTAGCTGTTAGTTTAATAAAGTATGGAAGGATGTTTTACCTTGAGAAAAAGTTTTTTAATGGTCGCGATGATTTTGGTGATGATGATTTTAAGCGGCTGTGGCTCGTCGAAAACGGACGATAAGCAACCAATCAAAATCGGCACGCTTACCCAGCTGAACAATTCGCCCGAAAACGCAACCAAACTTGTTAACGGCGGTGAGCTGAATTTCTTCGACAACTTTAACTCGATGCAAATGGCTCTGTCGTCGGGCAATATCCAAGTCGTTCAAACTTATGGTAGCGTGGCGAAGTTCATGCAGGAAAATAATCCTGGCTTTAAAGTCACTGAAAGCCAAACTGTTCACCTAGTCGACAAATTTTGTTGTGCAATGCGCGAGGAAGATGTAGTCTTGAAAGATTTGTTCAATTCGGCGATTAATACAATGAAAGCTGACGGTACACTCGACGCGCTCATTCACAAGTACATTACAAAATTTGAGGGCGAGCCGGTTTCCGTTAACATTGCGAAAATTGACGGCGCGGACACGATTAAAGTTGGCATTACCGGCGATTTGCCCATGCTTGATTATGTGCTTCCCAACGGTAAACCTGCCGGCTTCAATACCGCTGTGTTGTCGGAAATTTCCAAGCGTATCGATGAAAATATCGAACTCGTGCAGATTGATAGCGCAGCCCGCGCCGCCGCGTTGAATTCAGGTCAAGTCGACGTTGTATTTTGGGTTGTAGTGCCCGCTGAAGAAAATTCAGACCGCCCGAAAGATTTCGACGTGCCCAAAGGCGTCGCCGTCACGGATTCTTATTATCAAGATGTTGTTGTTAATGTTAATCTTTCCAGTTTAGATATTGATTTTTGAGAGGAGACTTTATAATGATTGAGTTTAAAAACTTCGACTTCGACGACAACGAACGCTATTTGGATTACCTCCACCGCTGTATCCAGATTCCGTCCAATGCCTCGCCACTTCTTTTGCTTGCCAGTAAAGAGGCGCATAACGTTCAACGCGCCTACGCCGAAAATCTTTGTTGGCATAAATTTTCCGAAGGCGATATGGACATTTGGGGACCGCCCGCCGGCGATTGGGACGAAATTGATTGGAAAAAAGTTTTCAAGGCGCACGTGCCCGCCGGAACCATTTTTAACTTTGTGCCCGAATATCTTTTAAAGATTTGGCAGCGCGAACTCGGCGACGCGATTGAGGTTGATGACGACCGCGACATGTGGGATTATATTTTGTATCTCGACCGCATGGAAAAACTTGAGGGCAAAAAGTTCAAGCGCATTCGCAACGCTAAAAATTCCTTTGAAAAAAATTACACCTACACGATTGAAGAAATTACGCCGGAAATTTTTAACGATTTGTGGCGTTTTCATATCGGCGCGGAAAAAAATATTCAAGAGCGCGTCGAGAACGTCGAACTTGCGCAAGCCGACAGCGACCAGTTTTTGTTTGCTATGGAGCACTGGGACGATTTTAAAAATCTTTTCGGTTTCGTTATTCGCGTTGACGGGAAAATTGTCGCTTACTCCGTCGACGAAATGATTGACGATTCGCACTCAATCGGGCTGTTCGCGAAGGCTGATTACAATTTTAACGGTGTGAATGAATTTGCTTATTGGAATGACGCGAAGACAAATTTAGAGCGCGGCATTTTGACGGAAAACTTAACGGACGACGTTGGCGAGGAAAATTTGCGGTTCTTTAAAGAGCATTTGTATCCGCTCGTCATGCTGAAAAAATACGTCGTTACTTATAATCCCGCCCAAGACGTTCGCGACGTAAAAATTTCTTCGCAACGCGACGGCGGCAACTTGACATTAAAAATTTCCGGCAAGCTCAACACTGATTCTGCAAACCTCGCAAAGAACGAAATTTTATCAATGCTTGACGGCATGCAAAATGTTACGTTTGACTTGAACGGGTTGGAATATATCGCGTCGGCGGGCTTGAGGATTTTGATTGCCGCAATGAAAAAAATCCGTGCGCAAGGCGGAAATATGACGGTTAAAAATGTTAGCGAGCAAGTTCGCGAAGTTTTAGATATGACAGGTTTCGCGCAGATTTTTAGTTTGGAGGTTTAAGCTTCAATTATGAACGGAGATTTTTTTTCGACCGTCAAAGAGATTGTTCATTACGGCGGCTCGACGTTCGTGGCATTGGTAGCCATGAGTGTTTACATGATGACGGACGGATTTTTTGTCGGGAATTGGGTTGGCGTCGAAGGCTTAGAGGCTATGGCGTTAATTTTCCCAATTACTATGGCTTTTGCCGCGATTGGCGTTTTATTTGAGACGGGCGGCTCTGCTGTCGTTTCTGAACAAATTGGCGCGGGCAGAAAGCAACTTGCCGAAAAGATTATGCGCAGTAGTTATCTTTTCATAGTTGTAATCGGAATAATCGTTGCGATAGTCGGGAATATCTTTATCGGACCATTGCTCCAATTCCTCTCCGAAGACGCGAGCGAACAATACATTATCGAATTGGCGATTATGTTTCTGCGGATAACGCTTTGTGGCGTGCCGTTTCTGCTAACGATTTACGTAACTGGAGCCTTTATGCGTTGCATAGGCAAACCGGAACATGTTTTTTTGTGCGTCGGCTCGTCTGTGTTTTCAAACATAATTTTGGACGCGCTGTTCATAATTGTATTCGGCTGGGGTTTAAAGGGCGCGGCGATTGCAACGTTAATGGCGCAAGCAGTCGGTGCGTTTGTTGCTTTTTGGTACTTTAAATTTTCGCGACAAAAGTTTTCAGACTCAACGGGTTTTGGGAGCTTTGAATACATTTTTAATGAAATAAAAATCGGCGCGGGATTCGGCGTGGCAACGCTGATGGCTTGCTTTATCGAATATTTTTTGAACGCGGTAGTTTTGGAATACAACGCGGCAGATTTGCTTGCGATGGTGGCAGTCTCGAATATAATTTTATCGTTCGTGTTCTTGCCGTTGAACGGATTGGATACGGGCATTCAACCGCTGATCAGCAAACTTTACGCATCAAAAGAGGAAAGGCATTGCCTGCGCGTCATGCGGTTAGGATTTTTCTTGACGGTAGTTTTGACGTTCGCAATCTACGCGCTGTTGATGATTTTCACGGAAGAATTAACGCGGATTTTTATGTCGAGCAACGAGCCGATAACGCCCGAAATGATAACGTTCCTTCGGGCAATGTTCGTATTGCAACCGTTCGTTGGGCTGTACACGTGGCTTAGCGGAATCATGGCGGCATTAGAGGACGAGTGGCGCAATTTGGTAGTAAGTTTAGTGCCTCTGGTCGTGCAAGTGCCGGCGATTTGGTTCTTGCCGAAAATTTTGCCGATAGAATATATTTCGCTGAACTATTCAATAAACGACGTGGCAGAGGCAGTTGTCGCGTTAATTTTGATACGCTCGTTGTTTAAGGAGAAGAAAATTTCATTCAAGAAGATTTTCAACGCACGATAAAAAACAGAGGATTTGGAAATGGACAAGAAAAATCTGCTGATATCTATTTTAATGGTCGGCGTGTTCGGGATTTTAAATACGGAGATGGGCTTTATCGGAATTCTGCCGTATATTTCCGAGCGGTACGACGTGACGATTGTACACGCGGGACTTTTAATCAGTTTGTTCGCGTTGGGCGTAGCGATAGCCGGTCCGACAATGCCGCTGATTTTTTCCCGATTCAATCGCAAGTACGTAATGATTTTAGTTTTGGGATTGTTCACGGTTTGCAACGTCATTTCGATTTTCGCAAAGGATTTTGATTTATTGCTGGCGGTTCGTGTACTGCCGGCTTTTTTTCATCCCGTGTATTGTTCAATGGCGTTTACAGTCGCGGCAATGATTGCGGGAGCTAAAGAGGCACCAAAAGCCGTTGCGAAAATAAATATCGGCGTCGCGGCGGGAATGGTCGTTGGCGTCCCGATAAGCAACTTTTTAGCTGAAAAAATTTCTTTAACGGCGTCGATGACATTTTTCGCGCTGGTAACTTTCGCGGCGTTATTGGCGACGATTTTTTATGTCCCGTCAATGCCCGTCAAAAAAGTTATGAGTTACGGCAGTCAGCTAAAAATTTTGCGCAAGAAAGTTTTATGGGCGTCAATCCTCGCGGTAATTTTCTTTGACGGCTCGATATTCGGCGTGTTCAATTACGCGGCGGAATATTTAGCAAAAGTTTCAATGGTGCCGACGACTTCGGTTAGCGCAATGCTTTTTGCCTTCGGCGTGTGCAACATTTTTGGCAGCATGTTAGCGGGCAATTTATTAACACTTCAACCAATGGCGACGGTTAAATTTTTCCCGTTCGTATTGGCGGCGGTCTACGTGGCGTTTTTCAACGAGCCGAATTTTTATCTGTTAACAGCGTTGGTAATTTTCTGGGGAATATTGGCGGGCGTCGCGGCGAACATTTATCAATTTTGGATTTTCCGCGCCGCTCCCGAAGCTCCCGACTTTACAAACGGAATTTTCTTGACGTCGGCAAATTTAGGTTGCATGGCGGGCACGGCGTTTAGCGGCTTGTTTATCGACGGCTTAGGCATTCCTTACGTAATTTTCGGCGGAATAATTTTCGCGGTCGGTTCGGCGGTTATGGTTTGGATTCAAACGACACGACGCGAATTAAATCCGTTGGCGAGGTAACATCATGAAAAAATTTCTGTTAATAATCTGCGCGGCGTGTTTGTTAATCGGCGGCTGTGGCGAAAATTCCAAAGCGCAGGAAGTTAAGGAGGCGGCTCCCGTGAAAAATTCCCTTACAGTTAAAATCAACGGCAAAAACTTTTCTGCGACGCTTGAAGACAATCCGAGCGCAAAAAAATTCGCCGAAATGTTCCCGCTTGAAGTCGATATGACCGAACTCAACAGCAACGAAAAATATTTTTACTTGGACAAAAATTTACCGAGCAATGCCGTTAGTGTCGGACAAATTCACGCGGGCGATTTAATGTTGTTCGGCTCCAACTGCCTCGTGCTTTTCTATAAAAATTTTTCGACAGGCTACAGCTACACGCGACTTGGCAAGCTTGATAATCCCGTTGACTTGGAAAAAATTTTGGGCGCAGGCAATGTTCGTGTAATTTTCGGGAGATGATTTTGTGGCGGGCAACAGAAACTTAAATTCGGCGGCGCGCGCCAAGAAAGATGAATTCTATACGCAAATTGTTGACATTGAAAACGAACTGCGCCACTATCAAAAATTTTTCGCGGACAAAATCGTCCTTTGCAACTGCGACGACCCTTACGAGAGCGATTTTTTTAAGTACTTCACGATTTATTTTAATCAGCTCGGTCTCAAGAAATTAATCGCTACGTGTTATGCCAGCTCGCCGATTGTCCAGATTGAATTGGATTTTTTCGGCACGCCCAACGAAAATCTCAACTTCGACAAAAAAAATCTGCCATTAGGTTTGACGTTAGCGAAGTAAAAGATTTTAACGGCGACGGCGCAACTGACCTTGCTGATGTCAAATGGCTACTCGAAAATAATCGCAACGTCGTAACTTACCTCGACGGCGACGGAGATTTTCGCTCGCCCGAATGTATCGCCGCACTTAAAGAGGCTGATGTTGTCGTTACAAATCCCCCGTTTAGTTTGTTCCGCGAATATGTTAAGTAACTTATTGACTACGACAAAAAATTTCTCATTATTTATCTGAACGGCAAAAAAATTTTCAAACGAATTTTGATTCGGCGGAGGCAAAAAGATGGCGGGCAATAAAAATCTCAACAGCGCGGCACGTGCCAAAAAAGATAAATTCTATACGCAGATGAACGATATAGCCGAAGAACTGGATCATTACATGGAATTTTTTCGCGGCAAGAAAATTCTCTGCAACTGCGACGACCCTTTTGAGAGTAAATTTTTCCAATACTTCGCGCAGAACTTTAACGGCTTTGCGCTGAAAAAATTGGTAGCCACGAGCTACGCCGATTACAAGACCGCTTACAAAATCGAAATTAATGATAGGAACGTTGAGCGCGTCGAAGATTTACAAGACATTAAACTTGCGCTACGCAAAGGCATAGTTAAGACTACGGCTCTGGAAGGCGACGAAAAATGTTGCGCGGGCGATTTTCGCTCCAAAGAGTGCATTGAACTTTTAAAGGACGCTGACGTTGTAGTTACCAACCCACCGTTTAGTTTGTTCCGCGAATACGTTGCCCAACTCGTCGAATACGACAAAAAATTTATAATCGTCGGCAATATGAACGCCATAACTTACAGAGAAATTTTTCCGCTTATCAAGGACAATAAAATTTGGCTCGGCTATGGTTTTAACGGCAACCCTCATTTTAAGGTTCCAAAAGATTACGAAAAAAAAAGTACGCGATTTTGGATTGACGAGCGCGGGCAACATTGGCGGAGCTTAGGAAATTTGCATTGGTTCACGAACGTTGAGACGAAAAAAAGACGTTGGGATTTGCCGCTGTATGAAACTTACACGCCCGAAAAATTTCCGAGCTACGACACTTGTGACGCGATAGAAGTTTCAAAGACGGCGCATATCCCCCGCGATTATTTCGGCGTTATGGGCGTTCCGATTACTTTTCTCGACAAATATAATCCTAATCAGTTTGAAATTGTCGGCAAGATTGACACTGGCAAAATCGACGAATACAATATTGCGAATCCAATTATTAATGGTAAGCTAATTTACAAGCGAATTGCAATTCGGAGGCTGCGTGCATAGATGAATATAAATGATTTCAGAAAATTTTGCGTTGAAGAAAAAATTCGTTGGCCGACGCACGGGCTAAAAAGAATTCAATCGCGGGATATTTTACGAGACGACGTAAAAAATTGTATAATGCACGGCGAAATTATCGAAGAATATCCCGACGATTATCCATATCCGAGCGCGTTGATATTCGGAAAAAAGTTGAGCGGTGATATAATTCATGTTGTTTGTGGTCTTGACGGCGAAGTTTTATATTTTATAAAGGCATATGAGCCGACGACGGAAAAATTTATGGAGGATTTGCAAACGAGGAGGAAAAACTGATGTGCATGTACTGCAAAGGCGGAAATTTTGTTGAATCAATTACGACGCATGTAGTCAAATACAAAAATTCTCTGATTATAATTGAAAACGTGCCGTGCCAGGAGTGCGATCAATGCGGTGAGACTTTTTACAGCGATTCCGTTGCCAAACGTTTGGAAAAAATCGTTAACTCGGTAAAACAAGTTGCTCCAAAAATTTCTGTTATCGATTATCGACAGGCGGCTTAATATGACGCTTAGAAATAAATTTAATATTGAAAGTTCCGTTGAGTTGGCGCGTGCGGAAGAACGGATAAGCAAGCAAAAGGCAATAGCACTTTGGCAAAGCGACGAGCTAAAAAATTTTCAAGCGGGCACGTTCGCGGCTCTGTTGTACATTCATAAAAGATTGTTCGAGGACATTTCCGCGAAGGCAACGGGCGAAGTATGCGGCTTTGGCTTGACGATATTTTTAAGCGCGAATTGAGCCGCGTGATTGACTGGAGCAAAATTGACAAGAATAATTATCTGCAAGCAATGGAGCGCAGTCCGATTAATGATTCGGAGATAAAAAAACTTCTTGCTGCCGCTTTGACGGATAAAATTGATGACCGCGAAATTTTTATGAAAGGCTTAGACATGAGTTATTTTTACGAAAATTATTTTGCTTATCGCAGTAAAGATTTAATTTAGCGGCGTACAACGTAAAATTTTTGGAGGCGCATAAATGGCAAACGTTAAACTTTTAGATACGAGTACGATAAATAAAATTGCGGCTGGGGAAGTCGTTGAACGTCCCGCCTCTGTCGTCAAGGAGCTTGTGGAAAATTCGATAGACGCGGGCGCAAAACGTATTGAAATTGAAATTCAAAACGGCGGCAAAGCATTAATTCGTGTGACGGATGACGGCGCGGGCATGAATCGCGAAGACGCTACCCTTTCCGTTCGACGGCATGCAACCAGCAAACTTTCTACATCAGATGACTTGCAACGAATCACGACGTTAGGTTTTAGGGGCGAGGCATTGCCAACGATAGCCGCTGTGTCGAAGTTTACATTGCAGACGCGCCGCGCAGATGACGAACTCGGCACCAAAATAAAAATTGACGGCGGTAAACTTCAAGACACGCACGAAGTTGGTTGCAAAATTGGCACGACAATTTTAGTTGAGGAAATATTTTTTAACACGCCTGCGCGGCTGAAATTTTTAAAGGCGACGCCGACGGAGGCAAATAAAATTCACGACTTTATAATTAAGCTTGCGTTGAGCCGTCCAAACATTGCGTTCAGATTTATAAACGGCAATAGAGTTGCGCTAGCCACGCCCGGCAACGGAAAATTTCTTGACGCATTGAGCGCGATTTACGGCACGGAACTGACGGATTCGCTTTTAACATTGAAACTTGACGACGGCGATTTAATGTTGCGCGGCTACGTGACTAAGCCCAATATTTTAAAAAGTTATCGTTCGTGGCAGACGTTTATAATTAATGGGCGCGTCGTCGACAATCGGACGATTGCAAAGGCAGTTGACGAGGCTTATAAGTCGTTAATTCCGAAAACCGGATTTCCGCTTGCGATTGTGATAATCAACGTGCCGCAAAGTTCAATCGACGTAAATGTTCACCCGCAGAAAATTGAGCTTAAGTTTGAGGACGAGGGAAGAATTTTTAAGGCGGTTTATCATGCGGTGCGCGAGGCAGTGGAAAATAAAAATGAATCCGTCGAGCACGATTTAACGGAGGTAGCCGCCCCACCCGAAACGCCGCATTTTGAACAGTTGAATTTAAATGCTGAGTTACAAGAGCCACCGCCTAAAAAAAATTTCGAGCGCAAGAAAAAAATTAAAGACGAATTCGACTTTGAAAAAAATTTGCCAGCTGCTAAATCACAAAAATTTTCGCCGCCCGAAGAAATATCTAAGCCTGAAAAAATTTCTACGACCGTTGAAAAAATTCCGCCGCCCGAAAAAAAATCTACGCTTGAACTTGAGCCGATTGGACAAGTGGCACGGTGTTATATCGTGGCGCAGGGCGGAACGGATTTATATATCGTCGACCAACACGTCGCGCACGAGCGAATTTTATTCGACAAGCTCAACGCTTACGCAGAAAGAATTCCCGCGCAGGGCTTGTTGATTCATCGCGTGCTGAAATTTGATTCGCGGGAGGCGGAACTAATTGAAAAAAATCTTAGCCTCTTCGCTGAATTGGGCTTTACATTGGAGCCGAGCGGCGAAAACGAATTCCGAATAACCGAAGTACCATTGGACGCCGCCGACACCGACGCCGAAAATCTTTTGCGCGGAATAATCAAAGAAATTTTCGACGGCTTAAATGAGGCAGGCGACATTGCAAAAAAAATTCGTCAATCGGTTTTGGCAACGACGGCTTGCAAGGCGGCAATAAAAGCTGGTCAAGAACTCAACTTGCGGCAAATGGAAATTCTGCTAAATGATTTGTCTAAGACAGCGCACCCGCACACTTGCCCGCACGGACGCCCAACTATTATAAAATTTTCAAACAACGACCTTGCCAAAATGTTTAAACGCACATAATTTTTATTTTCCGATACAGAACTTGGAAAAAATTTCGTCGATAACGTCCTCGCTGACAGCCTCGCCCGTCAATTCACTAAGACATTCCAGCGCGGCTCGCAAATCAATCGATACGAAATCAATCCCGAAGTTCAGCTTAATTGTTTTTTGAGCCTCGTGTAAATGTTTCACTGCACGGCGCAAAAGATTGGCTTCGCGTTCATCACGGACAAAACTCATTTCAAAATCAATCACGCCGACGCGCTCGGTTATAGCATTTAAAAGTTTATCGGTACCCGCTCCGCTCTTGAGGGAAATTTCAATCACCTGCGCGGCGGGCGTTTTTTTTGTTATAAATTTAGCCATCGTAACTTGCGGCAAATCTATTTTAGTTAGCAAAATCAGCGCGTCGCGATTCGGCAGAAGTTTAAAAATTTCTTCGTCCGCGTCGTCAAGTGGTCGTGAACTGTCAAAAAGTGCAAGAATAAATTCTGCACGTTGCGCACAATCTTTAGCGCGTTCAATGCCGATTTTTTCAACGGCGTCGCTAGAATTTCTTATGCCTGCCGTGTCGATAATTTTTAATGGAATACCGCCGACGTTGACAAATTCTTCAATGCTGTCGCGTGTCGTGCCTGGAATATCGGTAACAATGGCGCGTTCAGTCTTAGCGAAAAAATTCAGCAAACTAGACTTGCCTACGTTAGGTTTACCGATTATCGCCGTCTCCAAACCTTCGCGCAAAATTTTTCCCGCCGCTTGATTCTTTAAAAATTCGTTGAGCTTGACAATCTGTGCGGCAATATTTTTATCAACGTTGCTTAAAGTTACGGCGTCGAGGTCATCTTCCGGAAAATCAATCGTCGCCTCAATATGTGCAACAGAATTTAAAATGGCTTGTCGAATCTCGCGAATTGTTTTTGAAGTTTTGCCCACCAACTGATTTTGCGCAACCGTCAACGCAGCAGAAGTTTTAGCTTGAATTACGTCAAGAACGGCTTGCGCTTGAGTTAAATCAATTCGCCCGTTTAAAAAGGCTCGCTTAGTAAATTCGCCGCGCTCGGCAGGACGTGCCCCCGCCTCGAACGTCAATTTTAAAACTTCGCGCAGGACGACGCTCCCGCCATGACATTGCAACTCTACGACATTTTCTTTGGTGTAAGATTTCGGCGCACGCATAATTAAAACAATCGCCTCGTCGATAATTTCGCCCGAAAAATTTTTCACGTGCCCCAAAATAATTTTCCTGTCCTCTGCTTGAGTGAGCGGCTTATCAAAAATTTTTTCAGCAATCGCAATCGAATCCTCGCCGCTAAGTCGAATAATCCCGACGCCCGCCGCACCTGCCGCCGTTGCAATCGCGCTTATCGTATCTTCTTTCAATTTATTTGTCCTCAACTTGTCTGAAATTTTTTCAAGCGTAATGTAAATTGCTACTAAAGTCAAGGGAAATTGCTAGCCGTCTTTAGAATCATATTTTGCGATTAAATATTTTTCGGAGGAATTTTTTTTGCTATAATTGCTAAAAATTTTATTTGAAAGGGCTATTCGCTTTGGATTTTAAAAATTTTTCTCTTCTAATTATCGCTGGCGGCAAAAGTTCACGGCTTGGCATTGATAAACGTTTCGTCGAGGTCGGTGGCGTAGGTTTGCTAGAAAACACTTTGCGTAAAGTTTCAGCTGAAGACTTCGCCGAAATTTTTTTGTGTGTTGAAGAAAATTTGCCCGCGCTGGAAATTTTATCAGAGAAATTCGGCGCAAAAATTTTAGTTGACGAGGTAAAAAATTCGGGACCAATGGCAGGACTGGCAATCGGGCTTGCTAACATCAAAACGAATTGGGCATTAGCAGTTTCAGCCGACATGCCATTTTTTGATTTTAAAATGTTGAGCCCGTTAGCTGAAAAATTTTCTACACAAGCGTTAATTCCAATCGTTGGAGGAAGATTTCAACCGCTGGCGGCGTTTTATCGGCGGGAACTTGCAGAAATTTTTTTTAAGGAACTTTCAATCGGGCAGAGGAAAATTTTCGCAGCGATAAAAAAAGTCCCGCACGAGTTCGTGGAACTTTCTTGCGAAGAAATATTTTTTAATGTCAATACACCAGCAGATTTACGCTTGGCACGCGGTAGAGCAGAAAATATTTCACGAACGACGCCGATAATTTCAATCGTCGCGCCTGAATCTGGCACCGGTAAAACAACTTTTATCGAAAGGTTGATTAAAATCTTCGCCGCGCAGAAAATTTCGGTTGGCGTAATAAAAAGCGACGCTCACGGTTTTAATCTCGACGTGGAGGGAAAGGACAGTTATAAATTTCAAGCGGTGGGCGCAAAATCTGTTGCTGTAATTTCTCCTGACGGTTATTTTATGATTGAGCGCGTCGAAAATCAAAATTTTTTATCCGTTGCTGATAAAATGTCTGGTGTCGATTTAATTTTGACGGAAAGTCGCACGAAAAATATTTGCCCGACAATTTCTCTTTGGCGCGGACGCGGTGAAGTTATTAAAAACGAAAAAATCGCCGCGATTTTCACGAGTAAGCCCGAAAAATCCGACGATATTTATCAATTCGATATAAATGACCTTGAATCAGCCGAAAAAATTTGTAAATTCCTCGCGGGCTTTACTCAATGTTGCAGATTTCTCGTCCGCAATTTTCGCACTGAATTTCCTGCTTTAAAAAATTAATATCTCGAATCAAAATCAATCCGTCGCGAATATCAATGACATTTTGGCGGCGTAAATCACTCAACATGCGGTTTAAACTTTCACGAGCCGTCGCAGAATAGTTTGCAAGTTCTTGATTCGTCAGCGGAACTGTAATTAAAATTCCGTCATCAACTTTTTGCCCGTAACTATTGGCAAAACGAATTAATGTAGAATAAATCGCGCCTTTTTTGCCATAAAGTACTAAATCGCGGAATTTTGAGTGTTGTTTACGCATGTGCATACCGATAATTTTTAATAAATTGATAGCAAGCGCAGGTTTTTTCTCTAAATAACTATGCAAAGTCGGAAATTCAATCGCATAGACTTCTGACGGGCTTTGAGCGACTGCGTTAAAGATATAAACTGGATTTTCTTCGTAAAGCGGCAATTCTCCAATTATACTTCCGCGTGTCGCTAATCGGAGCGACAAAACGCGCCCGCTTTCCGCAAATTTTGTGATAAAAATCTGCCCCGACCGCACAAAGTAAAAATGTTTGGCGTGATCGCCCTCGCGGAAGAGATATTCGCCGGCTTTCAACGCAACAACTTTACCGGGTATCTCGTAAAACTGCCGAATCATTGAATCCATAAATTTCACCTTCCGCAAGTATTTTATACCCGCGCTTTTGCTTGTTACTGTGATTATTATCACTTACACCCGAAAAATTTTTTTCTATACTGCACGCAAAAGGAGAGTGGTAATTATGGCGGAAGATATTCTAAAGAAATTGGGCGAAAATCCTACACGTAAACAAATTTTGGCGAAGTGGGACCCCGAAAACGAAGCGTTCTGGAAAAAATTCGGCGAACGAATCGCAAAACAAAATCTTTACACTTCGACTTGGGCGTTGACGCTTTCATTTGTCGTTTGGACGCTTTGGGCAACAATCGCCGCGCAGTTGAATCAAATCGGTTTCAACTTTTCTCAAGCAGAAATTTTTACATTGGCATCATTGCCGGGGCTTGTCGGCGCAACTTGCCGATTGTTTTATACTTACATGCCGGGATTGCTCGGCGGCAAAAACTGGACGTTATTTTCTACAGCACTTTTACTTTTGCCGATAATCGGATTGGGCACCGCGCTCCAAGATACATCGACTTCCTATGATACGCTCTTCATGCTCGTCGCGCTAATCGGTATCGCGGGCGGAAATTTTTCTTCGTCAATGGCGAATATCGGATTTTTCTTCCCGAAAAAAAATAAAGGACTTGCACTCGGAATCAATGCGGGCGTCGGCAATCTCGGCGTCTCGTTAATTTATTTGACTGCGCCAATTTTGCTTGGTATGAGTTTTGGCGGAATTTTCGGTGACCCGCTAATCAACGTAAAAACGGGCGCAGAAGTTTATATTCAATCGGTTTGCTACGCATGGGCAGTTCCGACGGTCTTGACGCTCGTTTTAATCTGGATTTTTATGGACAACCTGCCGTTGCCTAAGCAAAGCCCGAAAAGTATTCTGTCAATCTTCGGCAATAAGCATACGTGGCTGATGACGTGGATTTATACTTGCGGCTTCGGACAATTTATCGGATATTCGGCGGCATTAATGCTTTTGCTTACGAACGAGTTCCCTGAAGTCAGTATGGCATGGGGCGCATTTTTAGGACCGTTCATCGGCGCGGGTATGCGACCTGTTGGCGGTTGGCTTGCAGATAAATGTAACAGCGGCTCTAAAGTTACGTTGTACTCGTTGATTTTAATGCTCGTCTCGATAATCGTTGTGTTGCTCGGTTTGCAAGCGCATAGCTTTATAATGTTCTTCGCGGCATTCCTGCTTTTATTCTTGACGACTGGTTTTGTCAACGGTGCCTCCTTCCGCATGATTCCATATATTTTTAATAATCCGTTCCATGCGTCGCTGGTTACGGGCTTTACTGCGGCGATTGCTGCTTATGGCGCGTTCCTCATTCCGAAAATTTTTGGCTGGGCTTATTCCAATTACGAAATTGTCACGCCGGCGTTTTATGTGCTGATTGTCTTTACGGTTATCACGATTGGCATTACGTGGTTTTTCTACGCACGCTCGAATTCTAGCATTAAGTGCTAAAAATTTTTCTTAAGAAAATCCCTCGCAAATCGCGGGGGAAATTTTTTTATGCTCGTTGTATAATGTAGATGAAAATTTTTGAGGAGGTTAAAATTTGAACGAAAAATTAAATCACTTCGACGCGGCGGGCAAGGCGATAATGGTTGACGTTGGCGGGAAAAATTTAACAGAGCGAATTGCCGTTGCGAGCGGGAAAATTTCTGTCAGCAATGAGGTTTATTCGGCGATTGAGTCCGGCTCGTCAAAGAAGGGCGACGTTTTGGGCGTGGCGAGGATTGCGGGGATTATGGCGGCAAAAAAAACTTCCGAAGTTATTCCGTTGTGTCACCCTTTGCCGCTAAGCCATTGCAGTTTGGATTTTGAAATGCTACACGACGAATCAGCCGTTAAAGTTATCGCGACGGTTAAAACGACGTGGGCGACCGGCGTTGAAATGGAAGCTCTAAACGCGGCGAGTGTAGCACTACTTACGATTTACGACATGTGCAAGGCGATTGATAAACGAATGACGCTTGGAGAAATTCATTTGGAACGCAAAAGCGGCGGCAAGAGTGGCGATTTTACCTTCGCGCGGTGAGCGTCGCACTACTTATGATTTATAACATGTGCAAGGCAATTGATAAGCGAATGACGCTCGGAGAAATTCATTTAAAATTCAAAAACGGCGACTTTAAAATTTGATTAGAATACGCAATAACCTTGACAAAAACACTGTACAAAGTAAAATACAAACACGATTTAAGGCAGAATTTTTAGTTATCGGGGTGTTGCTTATGTTCCAAAAAATAATAAATAAATTGAACGACTTGCGCCCCAAACAGTTGCTGATTTTGGCGGCAATAGCGGGCATGTTGATGTTTATAACAATTATCGTCGGAATGAATATGATGACTAAACAAGAAGTTGCAATTATACCTCCGCCGGTTGTCCAAGAGGAAAAACCCGCAATCCAAACAACACAGGTCGTCGTCGCCAAAGTAAATATTCCGCCGCGCACCAGAATTCAAGAGAGTATGCTCCAAATGAAGGAATTGCCCGTTGACATGGTGCCCGAAGGCGCGATAGAAAGTTTTGACGCCGTAAAAAATGTTCAAGTCAAAGTTTCGATTTTTTCGGGCGACATACTCACTATCCAAAAAGTTTTCAGCGAATCAACTGACGAGGGCTTTGTCGGAGAAATTCCAACTGATTGCCGCGCAATTTCCATTAACGTTAACGAGGTGACGGGCGTTGGCGGTTTTGCTAAGCCGGGCGATAAAGTTGATTTGCTCCTCGTCGAAAGTGACAAATACAACGCAGTAAGCAATATTTTATTACAAAATGTCCTGCTCCTTAGCGTCAACCAAGACACGACGCAAACGGGCAATGTCATTACCGAAGAAGGCATCGCAAAACCTTCAGCAATTCATAATCCGTCAATCGCGACGTTTGCACTGCCGCCGGAAGATATTTTAAAATTAATTTCGGCGACGAAACTCGGCGAAATTTATATGATGTTGCGTCCGTCGAAGCCGCAAGCAAATTACGTGCCGCAAATGGAATATACACTCGAATCTATAAGCAAACCGAAACCCGAAGTGCAAGCACCGGTAATTCCGTCGAACGTGCCATTGCCGGAAATACCCGCAAATGCTCTTGAGCCTGTTGTACCAAAAATTGATATTATCGCCGGTGACCAAATTGTACAAAGCTCCACTCCAACAACGCCACAAACGACAACGCCTCCCACGATAGCAGGAAGATCTTCCGCACTTCCCGCAATCCCGTCCGGCAATGCAAATCCTTCAGTTACTGTTCCGAATACACCTTTAACGAACACTCCGATTGTCAATTCGTTCACTAATAATTAGGACATAGGAATTATAAACATGAACTCATTTATTAAAAAATTTTGTTTGGCGGCAGTACCACTTTTTTTATCGGCAAGTGTCGCTCAAGCCGCCGAATTAGAAACGCTCAACATAAAAAAACAAACTTCGCACTATATGGACATGGGACAACGCATAACTCGAATTGCCGTAGGTGATCCTTCCATTGCGACGGTTGTACAACTTCCAGGCTCTGCCAAAGAATTTTTAATCGTAACAAAAGCAACTCAAGGTTCAACCGCGCTGTTCGTGTGGACTTTGGATGGCGTGCGCCACGAATATTTAATCGTCGTTTCGCCCGAAGATCCAGGTCAAGCTATGATGATTGAAAAAGCGATTGGACTGCCTGACGTGCATGTTAAATACGTCGACGGCAGGCTTTTGCTCACAGGTACCGTTGAAAATCAGTTTGAAAAAAATTACGCCCTGCAAACTGCGCGGCTCTTCGTAAATGCCGGCAGTGAAAGCAGTCTTTTAGTCGGTAGCGGCTTTGATATGAAACTTAATACAGATACGGCGCAAAGTGCGGAAAGCGGCAGAGATGAAGATATTGAACTTAGTAAATCAGAAGCTAATGGCGCGATTATCGACCTGATTCAAATTCTCCACCCAACGCAAATTCGGCTTGAGGCACAAATTATTGAAGTTAATTCTGAAGCCGCGAAAGAACTCGGACTTCAATACAGCGCAGGCAGTAGCACTGGTATTTTCAGTTTTGGCGAAAATTACACTAGGGAATCGCGCACTTCATACATCGAAAGCTCTTCGACTGGCTGGTCAAATTCTTACAGCGGTAGCGGTTCAAATTCTTATTCTGATTCATATAATAATAATTCAGCTGGCTCTTCTGCTTCTGACGACGGCTTGTCGAGTACCAGTTATGATTATTCAACGTCAAGCGGCAATAGTCGAGATGGCTCCAATAATTATAATGGCAATTCTTCGTTCAGTCGGACAGTTACTTCGACATGGGACGGGCTTAGACGTTTTGGAAACAATCCAGCTAAATGGATAGCTCAACACTTCGCGCCGTTTAATGTCACACTTACGGCGTTAGTTAACAGCGGAAAAGCAAAAATTCTTTCCCGTCCTAGTGTCATAACTTTAAGTGGCGAACAGGCGACAATTCAAGTTGGCGGACAAATTCCTTACACTTCGACAAATGCAAACGGTAGCACGAGCACCACTTTTAAAAACTACGGCGTCATCTTGCAATTCAAACCTGTCGTTGACGCGCAGAACAGAATAAATTCTGCGATTCATGCAGAGGTTAGCAGTATAGGAGAGTATATGAGCAACGGCTTGCCTACGATTAATACGCGCAGTGCCGACTCCATAATAAGTTTAAATTCCGGTTCGCCAATCGTTATCGGCGGATTGATGAATTCTTCCGAAGTCAAAAACGTTACAAAAATTCCCATTCTAGGCGACATTCCTATTCTCGGCGAATTCTTTAAGAATACGTCTAAATCCAGAGACAATCGCGAACTTATAGTTGTCGTGACGCCGTATCTTGTCGCGGAAGAGGAAATTTCGCGTTCGCCAATGTCGCAACCAATGCGCGAGTGGTACGACCAGCACGAAAAACAGCGCGAGGCTATGGAAAGTCACGACTTTAAACCGCCCGAACCAGAAGTTGTAATAGAAGAGGAGCCAGAAAGGATTCTGCCGCCCGCAAAGTATCCAAAAAATGGAAAGATGACTGACGAGCCGTTTAAATAATAATTTTTGGGAGGGAGCTAAAATGGCAGTAGCAACGCCGCACTCTATCGAACGAAGCAGTGTTATAATCAGCGTATTCAGCACGACGCCCGGTATCGGCAAGACAATTACCGCAATTAATTTGGCGGCGGGTTTGGCGCATGAGGGTTACAAAGTCTGCCTTGCCGACCTCGATTTACAATTCGGCGACGTGCTTAACTATTTGAAACTTTCCTCCACGAATACGATTGCCGGAGCACAACGCGCCTTGCTTGACCACCCCGATAAATTCCATGTCCGCGATTTTCTGATTGACTATTCGCACGAGGGTTTGGAATTTTCTATTATGCCCGCACCGCTTTACATTTACGACGCATATCAAACCGATGTTCAGCTTGTCACGGACATTATCAACGACCTAAATTTTTTTGACTACGTTATCTTAGATTTGAACTCTATGTTCAGCGCGTTAAATCTGGCTATGCTTGACATTAGCACCGTTATAAATTATGTCGGCGTTATCGACTTCCTGCCCGCGCTAAAGAATTACAAAATCGGCTATGACACGTTGATTAGATTTGAATACGAGGAAAGTAAAATTCGCCTCGTTGAAAACCGCGCAGATTCCCAGAAATTAATTGACGGTCGCGACGTGGAAAAACTTTTGGGCGAGCCGTTCTATCACAGGTTGCCTAACGATTATCCGTCCGTTAATAAGTCCATTAACAGCGGTCAACCGCTCATGTTCGCCGCGCCAGATTCTAAGCTTACCAAAAGTTTCGATGAACTCGTCGGGCTTTACACCAACAGGCAGACGACTATTCAGCCCGAATTAGCGAGCGGCGGCGGATTTTTCAGCAAGGTTAAAAGTTGGTTCAAATTTTAATTGAAAGTTTTTCGCGGAGGAGGTTAAACTGTGGCTTATCGAGTGATTGTAGTCGAAAATAATCCCAACATGTTAGACGAGATTGTCAATACGCTCAGGCGGTCGCCGGATTTTGAAGTTGCTTCGACTTACAAGCACGCGAACGCCGCGATTAATCCTGCGGGAATGTTTCACCCCGATTTATTTTTTCTAAATGTCGAGGACGAGGAATCGATTGAGGCTCTGCCCGATTTTGTCGAAAGATTTCCTGGAGCGTACATTTTGGGCACGCTGAATCAATGGGATCCTTTAATTGCGCAAAAGTCTATGGAAGGCGGCGCGACGGGTTGCATATTAAAGCCTTTTACGGCACACGAAGTTTTGGAATATATTCAGTTGTACTCAATTCGCGGCGAACGTAAGCCTGCGCGGCTAATTTCTTTCTTTAGTCCAAAAGGTCGCGCAGGTCGCACAACTTTAGCGGCGATACTTGCCTTATTGATTGCCGAAAAAACCGGCGAGCGCGTTGCCTTGATTGATGCCGATTTACAATTCGGGGATTTGCCGATGTTTTTTGATATAGAGCCGAAACGCACGGTCGTTGACGCCACGCAGGATATTAAGTTGTTAACGCCTGTGACGTTTGCGCCGTATTTTTATCCGATTAAAGAGGGCGTTGAACTTTTGAGCAGTCCGGAGCGTCCCGAATATGCCGAGCTTGTCGCGCCCGAAAGTTTAACGGAAGTCGTTATGATGGCTGGAAATATTTTCCGCTATGTGCTGGTTGATTTGCCGTCGGGCTTTAATCCCGTAACGTTAAACGTTTGCAGAATTTCCAACGTTGTTTTTGTCACGACGATGATTAACAGCGGCTTTGAAGTCAAGCACGCTAAAAAGACTATGGAAATGTTCGACTCGCAAGCAGACGGGCGGCGCAAAGTTCACGCGGTTTTTACTCGTGTTAATCCTTTTACAGAAGAAAATCGACAGAAAATCGCTGACCAACTCGGTTATCCCGTCGACGTGATGATTCCCAACGAATACCGCATGATTTCCGTTGCAAACAGTGGACGCCTTGCGCAGGGCTTGCCGCGTGATACCCTTCTTATGAAGTCGATTAGCGAAATGGCTGATAAAATTATTAACGCGAGCAAGTGACATAACTTTTATAATCGATTAGCAAAATAGCTGACAAAATTATTTACGGAGGTAATTGATATGATTGTTTTTATCGCGGCAATGGGCGCGGTGACAACTTTTCTTTTCGTGTTATTCTCCGTGTTGTTTATCCGACGCAACCAGAGCATAAACGTTTTCCACAGACTGCGCCGCCATTTTGACGAAAACGCCAATAGACTTCAGAATAAAGAAGATATTATGCAACGCGCCTATAATTTTATTCAGCGGGCGTCAAAGCCGATTGAAGATTGGAACCTGTCAAAGAAATTAGATTTTCTACTTAAGCAAGCAGGGATACCGCTTTTGGGCGCAGAGTTCATAGTTATTGCTTTGATATGTTCGATTTTTGGCGGCATAGCAGTATATATCATAACGTTCAATATCACATTCGCGCCGCTAACCAGTTTAGGAATTATATTAATGCTGTTCCTTTGGATAAGAATGAAAACTCAACGCCGACTCAAAGCATTTACCGAACAATTAGGCGATTGCTTGACGACGGTCGCAAATGCATTGCGTGCGGGCTACAGCTTTCAACAGGCAATGGACGTAGTAGCAAAGGAAATGGAGCCGCCAATGAGTACAGAATTTGAGCGCGTGTCAACCGATATTGCAATGGGCGTTACGCTTGAAGACGCTTTGGAGCAAATGAACAGGCGCGTTGGCAGTCCCGACTATGATTTAGTTGTAACGGCGGTTTTGATTCAGCGCGAAATTGGCGGCAACCTCGCTCAAATCCTTGACACAATCAGCGACACTATTAACGAGCGAATCCGCATGAAACGCGAAATTAATGCATTGACGGCGCAAGGTAGATTTTCGGCGTGGGTACTGATTATTTTGCCGTTCGTCGTCGCCGCCTTCTGTTATGTCTTCAATCACGATCAAACAATGATGCTGTTCACGGAAGAAAGCGGACGCATTGCCCTTGCCGTCGCACTCATTATGGAGTTTATCGGTTTTATCGCTATTCGTAAAATCGTCGACATTGAAATTTGAAAAAAACATGAAACCACTTGAATTTTTTTGACTAATGGTTTAAAATAACGGCACGTAAATTAATCGGCTTAGTCGTGACAGGACAGGTCGTCAAGGAAGAAAATATAGTTTGGAGGAGATAATCATGATTAAGTATATCGATAAGCTGATTAAAAAGCTCAAAGCTTCGGAGAAAGGTCAGGGCATGGTCGAGTACGCGCTCATCATTGCGTTCGTTGCGGGTATTGCTATTGTTGCACTCAACAACGGCTTGGGCGGTGCGATTAAAAACGCATTCGGCGGCGCAGCCAGCATGGTAAGTAGTGCTAGCAATGTTGCTACGAATAACTCTGCTGCTGGCTACTAAGGACAGCTGAGGACAAGCAAAAACCAAATAAGAAACGATTAGCTTAACAAAAATTTTTTATGAGCTTCCAGAATTAATTTTGGAGGCTCTTTTTTCAGAGGAGGGCGGGATTATGAGAAAGCAACACGGTCAGTCGGCAGTAGAATTCGCGCTCATGGCACCGATAATCTTTATGATGATTTTTGGTATGATTTATGGCGGGATTATGTTTATGCAATATATGCACTACAGCAACGCCGTCAGAACAGCCGCCCGCCAAATAGCCGTTGTAAAAAATACAACTCAGCGCGAATCCATGCGGAAAAGTCAAGAGGATTGGTTAAAACAGCTTTGGAACGAAGAAGTAAACATTAAATTTTACACACCCACGCCTACGGTTACACTTGTGCCTACAGAATATACACAGGAAACAGTCGACGGCGTAACCACAACAACGATTAAAGGTCAAGACGTTGTAGTCAATGTAACTTTTGAGCGAGAGGAAAATCTTCCCCTTATCTTAGAGATTATAGATTTCCCGCCGAAAACAATTAAAACGATTGAATATCGCATGCGAGTTGAATTACAAGATGATATTACCAAGACAACAACGAACGAAGAGACATAACCGAGCGCGGGAGGGAAAAATTTATGGCAAGATCACTTTCATTGCTGGAACGATTAGGCGGCAAGAAGGAAGAAAAACGTCCGGCGCCCGAACCATCGCGCTCGTCTAAACCGGAAGTAAAACAACAACTGCCGCAAGTGCAACCTGACTACACGGAAAAACAAATACAGCAGGAACGCGACGCACCTGTTGAGGCGTCGGCATTCGCGGGTAGACGTGCACTAACCGCCAAAAGCGATGTAATGCAGGAACTCAAGCTGGCAGTTCACCGCCGCATAGTTGACGAGATGACGCCCGAAGAACAGCAAATTTTAGTTCGCGGCGAAGAGGCACGGGAACAAATTAAAAATATCATTTCCGTTTACAGCAACCGCGAAATGGCGGAAAATGCTTATCCTCTGTCGCGCGGCGAACGTCTGCATTTGGTTGACGACATAAGCAACGAACTTTTGGGATTGGGACCATTGGAACCGCTCCTTCAAAACGACACCATAACAGAAATTATGGTCAACGGCCCCAAGCAAATTTTTATTGAGCAGAAGGGCAAACTCAAATTAACCGACGTGCACTTTTATGACAACGCGCACTTGATGAATATCATTGAACGGATTTTGACGCCGCTCGGTCGCCGCGTTGATGAATCTTCGCCGTTGGTTGACGCCCGCCTCGCTGACGGTTCCCGCGTCAATATAATTATTCCGCCGCTGTCTTTGGTCGGTCCCACTATCACAATCCGTAAATTTTCTAAAAAGGCTCTGTCAATTCAAGACTTGGTAAGTTTTGGCACGCTTAGCGAGGATATGGCGGTTTTTCTCGACGCTTGTGTTCGGGCACGGCTGAATATTTTGGTAAGCGGCGGCACTGGCTCCGGCAAAACTACAACGCTAAATGTTCTATCGTCGTTTATTCCGGCAACTGACAGAATTGTTACGATTGAGGACGCGGCGGAACTTAGACTTCAGCAAACGCACGTCGTAACTTTGGAAAGCCGCCCGCCCAATTTGGAAGGCAACGGCGCGATAACAATCCGTGACTTAGTTAGAAATGCTTTGCGTATGCGTCCAGATAGAATTATCGTCGGGGAGGTTCGTTCGGGCGAGGCTCTCGACATGTTGCAAGCAATGAATACCGGTCACGACGGCTCTTTAACGACTGCACACGCCAATACACCACGCGACGTTTTGAGCCGCCTTGAGACTATGGTTTTAATGGCGGGTATGGAATTGCCCGTCCGCGCAGTTCGCACGCAAGTTTCCTCCGCGATTGATTTAATCCTGCAACAGTCCAGAATCCGCGACGGCACCCGCAAAATAACTTATATAACTGAAGTGCAAGGCATGGAAGGCGACACGATTGTTTTGCAAGATTTATTCCGCTATGTGCAGGAACGAATCGACGAACACGGAAAATCCGTCGGGCATTACGAAAGCTTAGGACTTATGCCGAACTTTATGGACAAATTCCAAATGAACGGCGTCGACTTGCCCAAATCATTTTTCACGAGCGGGCGGAGGTGAACGGCTATGGCTGGTCTCATCGCGCTTGTTGCCTCACTTTTTTTTTCAGTGGCGTTTACGTTCGGATTAATGTATTATAGGCAAAACCCCGAAGCGCAACTAAGAAAACGTTTGCACGAAATGATTGACCAGGCGGAAGCTGAACGCGCTAAAAGACCTAAGCAAAAGAAAAATGAAACGCCAACGATTGTAAAGCTATTGCCGAGTGCCGCCGCGCAGTTTACTCACACGGAACACGCATTGGCAAGATTTTTTCGGCGCAGAGTTCGCCCGTTTTTAAACTATTTAGAAGACCGCTTTCAACGGTTTACGCCAAATGAAATTCGACTTCAACTTGAGGATAAAATTTTTCACGCGGGCAAAATGGGCATTTGGAGCGTTAAACGGCTAATAACTGTTTGGTGCTTAGCGATTTTTGCGTCGGCGGCACTTGCAATCGTAATGATTCAGAGCATGGAATTGCACCCGCTACAGAAAATTTTTATGATTCTGCTCGGCGCATTTGTAGGAGCGGCTGTTCCGTTCGCGATATTGAATTCGGCAATCAGAAATCGGCAGAAGGCAATCCGCAAGCAACTGCCAGAATTTTTAGATATTCTTTGTGTAAGTGTTCAAGCGGGCTTGTCTTTTGACGGCGCAGTAGGTAAAATGACTAAGCGTATGCATGGACCACTTATCGACGAATTTAAACGCATGCAAAACGACGTAGCACTCGGTATGACGCACCAATACGCGCTGACAAATTTGGCTAAGCGGTGCGATTTAGAGGAAGTTTATTTATTTACAACATCAATAATTCAGGCGGAAAAATTAGGTACGAGCATGACGCGAACGCTTAAAGTTCAGGCGGACAATATGCGCGATCGTCATCGCCAACACATCAAAGCATTGGCGTTAAAAGCTCCGGTTAAAATTATTTTCCCAATGGTTTTATTTATTTTCCCGTCAATATTTGTCGTCCTACTTTATCCTGCAATGATTTCGCTGATAAGAGCTTTTGGCAAATAATTTGTTTTCGACCGTCAACAAGTTAAGGGGAGGCAAAGCTCCGATTAAAATTATTTTTCCAATAAGCTTTTGGTAAATAATTTGGATTAAGATTATGGAAATTAGCAAGGGTATTCGAGCAAAACTTTTCATGCTGTTTATTATGATGGGCGCAATTCCGTTTGTCATTCTCGTTACTGCCGGCGCGATTAACACTATCGCCGAATTAGAGGATTCTTACAAGCAAAACAGTTTGCTCAGAAATATTATCATATCCGAACACATAAGCGACCTTATCGCCAGAAACCAAGCCGTGCTCAAATCTCTTTCCATGAGCCCGACTATAATTGAGTATGTTCAAAAACCGACTGCAGAAAAGCATGATTACGTTTTTAAAATATTAAAAGACGCGGACGAAATTTTTGACGATAATAATCTTACGGCTTTGACAGGAGCTAACGGTTGGCAGATGATTCGCACGGACGGCGCAACGCTTGTGAACTTGAATAAACGCCAGCACTTTCAAGAGGCCATGAAGGGCAGAAGTTACGTCTCCGATATTATTTCGAGTATGGCGACTGGCAAAATGGTTATCGTCATTGAAGTTCCCGTATTTGACGAGACGGGCAAAGCTATTGGCATGGTTCAACGAAACTTTGACCTTACCGCCCTGCAAGATTATGTTATGACATTGGACGACAGCGAAGTTTATGTTATCGTAATGGATAGGACAGGGCGAATTATCGTAAATTCCGACGAACGCGACACCCTTAACAACGAATACGCCATTGATAACAGCTACAAATTTATTCTGGATAGGATTTACAACAGCACGGGCGTTATTCGCATTGACGTTAACGATGAGGACTCACTAGCGACTTATTCGCGCAATTTGGATACGGGCTGGATGATTGTCACGATTCGCCCTTATCATTATATTCTTGACCAAGTTTACGATAAGGCGGTTAAGGCATTAGTTTTCGGAATGGTTGTGTTGTTTATCGGTACGCTCGTTGCTTACCTGTTAACAATGCGCGTGACGAAACCGATTGTCGAAATGACTAATGTGGTTGAGGAAATTGTTAGCGGCAAAACCGACGTTGAGAAAATCGAAGTATCAGGCGACGACGAACTTGGACAAATGGCGAAGGCGTTTAATAAAATTCGTTCAGAGCGCGACGCCTATCAACTTGAATCTGAGCTTGATAAATTGACGGAGCTTTTCAACAAAAAGACAATGGAAAATCTCTGCAAAATGAAACTCAAGACCTTTAACGAAAACGAGAACTCGAATATTTTCATGGCATTTTACATAATCGACCTCGACCACTTTAAGGAAGTTAACGACCTTTTGGGGCATCAATTCGGCGATAAAGTTTTGGTTGAATTCGCTAAGGGTTTGAAGAAAATTTTCCGCCCGAATGATTGTATTGGACGTTTTGGCGGCGACGAATTTGTTGTAATCGTTGACAGCCTGCCGAATATGGAAGTGGTGATTCGCAAGGCTGAACAGATTAAGCAAATCGCATTTAATCTGGCATTGGAGGGACGATCGCACTTTGTCACGGCGAGTATCGGCATTGCGATTGCTCCGCAGAACGGGCGCGATTATGACAGTTTATTTGCCTCAGCAGATAAGGCAGTCTACCACGTTAAAAATAACGGCAAGAACGGCTACTATTGCGAACTCTTTGCTAACGAAGAATATTAATAAAAAATGCCTCCTTAATTCGGGAGGTATTTTTTATGCGCGAATTGTCAAATGAAGTGCAAGGACTTTGAAAAGCAAACTTCCCACGGTGATTTGTAACCCAGACATTTTCGCGGACGTTTGTTAAGTTGCTCAACCACCGCTTCTAAAGTTTTCTCGCTCAGGTCATTGAAATCGTAACCTTTAGGAAAATATTCTCGCAACAAACCTTTAGTGTTTTCATTGGTGCCGCCTTCCCAAGGGTGATGCGGTGGCGGAAAATAAAACTCTACTCCCAACTCCTTTGTAACGAGCTTGTGGTCTGAAAACTCTTTCGCTCTGTCCGGTGTTATTGAACACAATGGTTGGTTTCTCAACAATTTTATCATTGCTTGCGCAACCGTCTTACTATCCATTAAGCCTACAATAGTGTCCGCCTCAAAATCGCCAAATCGAGTGCGCTCATTTGCCTCTTTCGGTCTTTGCGACAATAGATTGCTTATCTTTATTTTTCCGCGTTTTTCTACGTAGTTTTTGCTATGGCGCGATTTGCCTTTGTGGTTGATTTGTTCCTGCCGAGTCGATGAGCTATTTTGCAAAGAGATAGTCCATCAGCCAGATAAAACAGTATTTTTTCTCGCTCGTCTATGCTAAGATGTTTGTAATTCATTGTTCATCCTGCCTTTTTTGGTATGGTTACAAACATTTTAGCAGGAAACTATGAGTTTTTTATTTGTTGCACTTGGATTGTATATTCACGTG
>CAMJRX010000005.1 GCA_946408355.1 uncultured Selenomonadales bacterium | reverse complement strand
TTTCGTTTTACTTGTTGCTTCTGTTATTCACTTTTAATTTGCCAACAGCCCCTAGAAAGATTCCGCGCTTGAATAAAAATTTATACAAAGTAAAATCGGCAGGCATAATCGCCCGCCGTAATTTTTTTTATTATAAAGATATGCGGAAGATTCATTAACGGAATTTATTCAAACGATAATTGCGCGTTGACAATCGAAATTATCAACGGTATACTCAAAAACAAAATTATTTACGGTAGGGGTTGAGCGGATGGCGAATTACACAACGACGACTCCCGATTGGGCGGTCTCAAATCAATCGGCGGTGATGAGCGGCATTGAAGGCATAAAGGATACGACTGTCGGCAATATCAATCCGGCGTTCGCGACTGGAGCATTTAAACCGAAACGCCGCATGACTTTAACGGAAGATGAACTCGTTGACGGCGTAATAAATGGCGACAGAATGATTTTATCGCGAGGAATAACGCTAATTGAAAGCAATAGCCCTAAACATTTCGCGAAAGCGCAACGAGTTTTGCAAAGACTTCTGCCGCGAACGGGCAAGGCATTAAGAATCGGGATAACAGGCGTACCTGGCGCGGGTAAGTCGACAATTATTGAGGCATTCGGCAACATGCTTTGCGACGACGGGCATAAAGTTGCAGTCCTTTCAATCGACCCGACAAGCTCCATAACAAAAGGTTCAATTCTCGGCGACAAAACGCGCATGGGAACGCTAAGCCGTCGTCCTGAAGCGTTTATTCGTCCAAGTCCGGCGGGCGGAACTTTAGGTGGCGTCGCTCGTAAAAGTCGTGAAACTATGCTTATGTGCGAGGCGGCAGGTTACGACGTGATTTTGATTGAAACCGTCGGTGTTGGGCAATCGGAGACAACTGTCCGTTCAATGGTAGATTTTTTTATGCTGGTCGTGTTGACGGGCGCGGGCGACGATTTGCAAGGCATTAAAAAAGGAATTATGGAACTTGCTGACGCGATTGTTGTCAATAAAGCTGACGGCGATAATCTCGTTCGGGCAAAAGTTACACGCGGCGAATATGAGCGTATGACAGAATTTATTCGCCCTGCTACGGAGGGTTGGCCGACGCACGCTTACCTTGCCAGTGCCGTCACGAAAATGGGCTTGCCGGAATTGTGGCAAGTAATTCAACTGTTTAAGGAAACGACGACTAAAAGCGGCGTATTTCAAAGGCGGCGCGATTCGCAACTGCTTGACTGGATGCACGCGATGATTGATGAACACTTGCACAATTTATTTTTCGGCGACGCGGTGATAACAGGACGTATGCCCGAAATAAAAGAGGCGGTTTTGAACGGAATAATTTCCCCAACGCAAGCCGTTGCAGAGTTGGTTAAAATGTTCGACATTACGCGGGCGGCTCAAAAGAAAGTTGATTTATTTGAAGTGTAATTTGGCAGGAAATTTTGTAATAGTTGTAGAAACTTTTAAAACAAATTTGCGGAGGTGATTATCGTGACAAAGCTCAATATAAGGAACTGTGCGCGTTGTAAAAGGATTTTCGTCCCGGTAGGTAATGAAAAAATTTGCTCTGATTGCCGCGCCGAAGATCTGGAGCTTGAAGAACGTGTAAAAAATTACGTCCGCGACCATCCAGGTATAACAGTAAACCAGCTGATTGAAGGGTCGGGGGCACCGCGTAATTTGGTTTGGCGCATGATTCAACAGGGACAATTCGAGAATTCAGGCTTAAAGGACGCTAAATATCCCTGCGCTAACTGCGGCAAAATTATTACACGCGGAACTTATTGTAGCGAGTGCATGTCTAAGCTTAAACAAAACGCTCAAAAATTCGCTAACGCTATGAATGCTAAAAGACGTAAAGCCGAATCCACTTCCAACAAAACTTTTTCCGATTCAATGTACGATGCTTTGGACAGTTCGCGAAATCGTTAAGCTTTGATAAAAATTATTGCAACGTCCTAAAAACCTTGCATATTTTTTTCAGATAAGTTAAAATACCCCGAAAACACTCAAATGAGGTGAATCGGTTTGCGTAAAGTATTTTTCCTTACTGCACTGTTGATGATGATTTTGACGGCTACGGCGTTCGCGGAGGAAGCTCCAGCCAAAGATGCTCCCGCTGAAGAAACGGTAGCGGAAGAGCAAAATGACGAACCATATGTTTACACGAGCGAGGATTTTCAATTTACAATAACTTGCCCGATGAAACCAGTGGCAGTCGTTCAAAATCCGTGGCAAGAACCCGAAAGGCGCGGTGAAATGCTCGTCTTTGCCAATGAGGGTTTCGATGTTCAATACGGCTACATGATTCAAGTCAACGCCTTTGAAAACGACCAAGTCCCCGACTTCAACAAAGGTACGATAGCGGCTATCGGCGATTACTTGAAGGCTCTTAAAGATAACAACGGATTTGCAGACGCAAGACTTGTTAACATTACAAAAAAAAATAAGGGCGTCTCTGCTATCACCGCTGATAAAATCAATGTTATCGATCCAAAAACCGGCGAGGTCGAGGGCGAATTCGTTGCCGATAAACAGTACATTTATACTTTTTTCCGCACGCCTGAAGGTCGTTGCATAAGCATTCAGCTGATAAGCGCGAGCCTCGATAAAACTTTCGTAGACGTTTATCGCGGTAGCGTCGCCAGTTTCAAAGACAACAGTAAGGACAAGAAGTCTAACAAAAAAGATAAAAAGGACAAGAAAGACAAAAAGGATAAAAAAGATAAGAAGGACAAAACAGACAAGAAAGATAAACAGGATAAAAAATAAATTGATTGACAAAGCAAACGCCGTGTGGTATAAATGACAACGGTTTACCAAAGGGGTATCGCCAAGTTGGTAAGGCACCAGACTCTGAATCTGGCATGCGTTGGTTCGAGTCCAGCTACCCCTGCCAATTAAGAAATTTCAAGCCTGCGTCTTTGTGGCGCGGGCTTTATTCAATTAGAAGTGGGGAATTCGGGGAGGTCATAATTATGGAAGAAGTAGCAGTTTCGCCGTTTTTCGCAGATGCATTAAATTTCCTTTCTCTAGGTTTAAGTATCGTGCTGTTGTTCGCAGTGGCTTATTTGTGGTCGAGCAATAGCAACAAAACTGCCGAATTGGAACGACTTAAATCGGACGTGCAGCGCATGAAAAAAAGTTTGAACACACTGCAGGAAAAAGTTAATCAGATAAGAGAACCAAAAGTTATTTCAGACGTGCCACAAGCCGATCCGTTCGGATTAGATTTAACGGAGCCGTTGAGCACGAGAATAACACCGCTTGCGCCTCAAGACCCGTGGCTTAATTTTGTCGACGATTATAATAAATTGGCGGCAGAAATGAATAAGCCCGGACAGTTAATGCGCTGTGAAAAATTTGTCCGAAATAATAAGCTTAGAATTTTGACTTATGGCGGCGCGTTGACTTTCCGACCGGCAATCGACGTTAAGGACAGCGGTTATTGGGCGTTCAAATGCGAGCTTGACGAATACGCCATTGTCCCAAATCCGATGAATCCTTGTGACGAAAATCTCCACGAATTCGGCGGCATGAAGGAAATTTACGCGCTGAATTATGTTGACGGAGTTTATCGGAAATATTTTGTGAAGTTGCCCGCGCTGTTCAATATGGGCGCAGATGATGACGGTTGGCACCTTAAAAATCCTGGTGTTGTGAATTTGGAAAGGAAATAATATGAAAAAATTTTTTGTAATGATGTTTGCGGCGATGATTTTATTGACGGGTTGTAGCGAAGTTAAAGAAGTGGAAGCCGACGTTTTGCCGCCGCCCGACCCGATTGAAGAAAAATTAAATTCCATGACGCTTGAAGAAAAAGTTGGGCAAATGGTGATGATTGGCGTCTACGGTACGGAAATAAACGATGACATAATTTTTTCGCTGAATAATTTTCACTTCGGCGGCGTGATTTTTTTCGATAGGAATTTGGAAAGCGTCGCGCAGTCTAAAAAATTTGCAAACGATATTGAGTACGCGGCTAATCAAAAAGCTCCGTTGTTTTTCGCGCTTGACGAGGAGGGCGGGCGTGTTGCTCGTGGTAGAGACTTTTTAGAAGTTGCGCCGTCGCAGGAAAGTATCGGGCAGACCGGCGACCCTGAAGTTGCGAAATATTGGGCTAAGCATAACGCGACCATTTTAAAAAGTATAGGCGTCAATTTAAATTTTGCGCCCGTTGCCGACGTTGGCAGTAAAGATACGCGCTCGTTCGGCGATGATGCTCAACTTGTTAGCAATTTCGTCGACGCCGCCGCGCAGGGCTACGAGGCAGAAAATTTCCTTTACACGTTGAAACATTTCCCCGGCATTGGCAGAAGCAAAATTGACCCGCACAAAGAAGTTTCTAGCGTCGAAGTCAGCAAAGAAGTTTTAGACGCTGAAGACATTTTGCCGTTCAAAAAAATTATTCGTTGGCATGACAATTCAAAGTTTATGATTATGGTTGGGCATTTAAAATACGACGCCCTTGACCCCGTGAACTCTGCAAGCTTGTCGCCCGCTGTCATGACTGGACTTTTGCGCAACGAACTTGGTTTTAAAGGCGTTGTTATAACCGACGATTTGGAAATGGGCGCGATAAAAAATAATACCGATTTGCCGTCGTTAGGCGTGAAAATGATTTTGGCGGGCGGCGATATTGCGCTCGTCTGCCACAACTACGAAAGCCAGCAAATTGTTTACAACAGCATTTTGGCGGCAGTTAAACGCGGCGAAATTTCAGAAGAACGCATTAACGAATCAGTTCGCAGGATTTTAAAGATGAAGGCTCATTTATAGGATTTTTTTCGGCGAATTATTTTTTGAGGAGGCATTTTCATGAGAAACTATTACAGTGATTTTGATGGCGCTGTCGACAGAGTTGCCGATATAATTGCCGAAGGTTTGTCGCCGATTGAAGCTTTTGATGAAATTTTTGGCGAAGGCGGCGGCGAAGAAGAAATCAACACTTATCCTATGGGCACGCCCTCGAATAAACTTTATCCCGTCTTGTTCACGATTTGCGAAGACCCACACACTTTTGAAAAAATTCTTGCACACATTTATAAATGGCTCAACGATACTGACCGGCTTTTTCCGCAACGGAAAGTTGTCCTTTTTACCGACAAGTGGATTCCCGAAGCTCTTTCGCGGTATCAAAAAGCTTTTCGGCGTTTCGTGAGACGCGGTGTCACGTTTGACATTCGGCTTACGACAGACAGAGGCGCGGCTCAAATTCCGGTGTTTTGAAAATGAAAATTTCAATCGCACAATTTAAATCAGAGCTTGGAAAGATTACAGAAAATTTTTCAACGGCGGCAAGATTAATCGAGGCGGCGCAAAATTCAGACGTGATACTTTTACCGGAGCTTTGGTCGACGGGTTATTATCCTACGCCTGTTGAAAATTTCGCTGACGTTGACGGCGAACGCACAAAACAATTTCTCTGCGCGGCGGCTAAAAAATTTTCCGTAAATATAATCGGCGGTTCAGTTATTGTCGACAGCGGTGGCAAGATTTTTAATCGCTGTATCGTCATCAATCGTCAAGGGGAAATTGTAGCGACTTACGACAAAACGCATTTGTTCAGCTTTGCGCAAGAAGATAAAGTTTTCAGCGCGGGCAATAAAATTTCCATTGTCGAATTGGACGGCGTGAGGTGCGGATTGGCAATTTGTTACGATTTGCGTTTCCCCGAATTTTTTAGGAAGATTGCTTTGGCGGGCGCGGAAATTATTTTTATTCCTGCCACATGGAGTTTGAAACGTTTAACGCCACGACAAATTTTGACTAAGGCACGGGCGATTGAGAATCAAATTTTTATAGTCTTCGCGAATAGTTCCGGCAAGTCGGAGGTCGTCAATCCGCGTGGTGAAGTCGTCGTCGAGAGCGGACGCGGCGAGGAAATTTTAACTGCGGAAATTAATTTGAACGAACGCGCAGAAGTTATCGCTTCTATGAATCTACTTGCTGACAGAAATATAAGCGTCGATGATTAATCTTTACAGTGCACGCCGCTTGCTGTATAATTTCATAAATTCTAAAAAAAACTAGACGGAGGTCTTTTTTTTGGACGTAAAAAAATCTACTACTCAACTTGGGCTGAACGATCAGACGCCACGCGAGATTGTCGCCGAACTTGATAAATTTATCGTCGGTCAAAACGAGGCAAAAAAATCTGTCGCTATAGCCCTTAGAAATCGTTGGCGCAGTCACAATCTGCCCGAAGACATGAAAGACGACGTTATCCCGAAAAATATTTTGATGATTGGCTCAACCGGCGTCGGCAAAACTGAAATTGCGCGTCGCCTTGCTAAGCTCGTCAAAGCACCGTTTGTTAAAGTCGAGGCAACCAAATTTACGGAAGTCGGCTACGTCGGGCGCGATGTTGATTCAATGATTCGCGACCTCGTTCAAACTGCCGTGCGCATGGTTCGCAAGCAGAAAACCGAAGAAGTTAAAGAAAAAGCCGCCGCCAATGCTTTGGAGCGGCTTTTAGACGTGCTTGTCCCCGAACCTAAACGTTCTCAAAATCCGTTGGGTAAACTTTTCGGCAATGCTGATTCTGAACCGCAACCCGTCGAAGAGGACACTTCTAAAAAGCCCGGACGCGAATTTATTCGTAAAAGATTGTTGGCGGGCAAATTGGAGGATCAAGTTATCGAGCTTGAAGTTGCTGACCACGCAAAACCAATGGTCGGAATGTTTTCAGGTTCAAGCTTGGAGGGCATGGGCGATAATCTTCAAGACATGGTGTCAAGTCTCATGCCTAAGCGTATGCGTAAACGTAAAGTTACCGTCGCCGTCGCCCGAAAAATTCTTGAGCAGGAAGAAGCAGAAAAACTTATCGACATGGAGGAAGTCTCTGAAGCCGCCGTCGAGCTTGCTGAACGCAGTGGAATTGTCTTTCTTGACGAGATTGATAAAGTTGCCGTCAAAGGCTCAAGCTCCGGTCCGGACGTAAGCCGCGAGGGCGTGCAACGTGATATTCTGCCCATTGTCGAAGGCTCCACCGTCATGACTAAATACGGTCCCGTCAAGACAGATTACATTTTGTTTATCGCGGCGGGCGCGTTCCATACGGCTAAGCCTTCCGACCTTATCCCAGAATTGCAAGGACGTTTCCCGATTCGCGTCGAGCTTAAATCATTGCTTAAAGCTGACTTTGAGAAAATTTTGACGGAACCGCAAAACGCATTACTTAAACAATATAAATCGCTTTTGCAGACGGAAGGTCTTGCATTAGATTTTCAACCGGAGGCAATCGAACGCATTGCCGAGCTTGCCGAAAACGTCAACGAGCAATCGGAAGATATTGGCGCACGTCGCTTGCACACGTTGCTTGAAAAATTGCTTGAGGAAATTTCATTTGAGGCTCCCGATATGGTTAAGGACGGCAAAACGGAAGTCGTTATCGACGCGGCATATGTCGATGAGCGACTAAAGGAAATTGCCAAAAATCGAGATTTGTCCCAGTTTATTCTTTAATAACGGCAAAAAAATTTGACAGTCACGAGAAAATTCGCGGCTGTCATTTTTTATTGTCGTCTATGGTAATTCGGGCAAATTCCTTGCAATCGCCGAGTTGTGAACAATTTCTTCTATGCGCTGATCAAGTACGAGTTCTTGTTTATGCAAACTTTCTGCCGTGTCTAAATCTGCCGCGCTGTTCTCTGTAATTCCTTTAATATACGACTGCCATGCCAAAATTGTCACCCGCGTCGACTCTTTGCGCAAGTTCGCTAAAAATTGTGCGCCCTCTGGCACGGGAATTTCATCAAGTTCCGCCTGTCTACTTTCTAGCGAGGGAATTATCGTGTTCGTTATGTAGTTTGAAGTTTCCGTGCGCTGATTCGCCAACATAATTCCATACGGCGACCTCTGCAAGGAAATAAAATTATTCTGCTCCGCCTCGAACGCCCGATTGTAGCGATAAATAATTTCTTCCGTCGCGTCGATATAATCCGCCAAATTTTTCCGCAGAATCGGCGACGCCGCATCAAGATAACCGCGATAATTATCAACGCTGACAATCTTCCAATCGCTACCGCTCAAATTGAACGTGAAACCTGGAAATTTTAACTTCTTGCCAAAAATTTCAAACTCGTTGCCGCCAATGTTAAAGCTCTCGTTTGCCAAATCTTTAAGCGTAACTTTCAATACGAACGGCACCTGCGAATAATCCTCGACAATGCTAAAACTTGCTGTCGCCTCGTCGCCGTGATGTTCTACGCCCTCTAAATCAATAAACGACGTGTGCCGAATCAACGAACGGTCAAGCAATAAATCGTAGTCAATGCCCAATTGCCGCCCCTTTAAAATTCCGCCCGGCAATGTCCATTCTCGCGTGTCAATGTAATCGTTGATAACTTTAACCGCGCCGTTGCACATTTGCCGCCGAATCAGCACGTAAAAATTTTCAAACAAACTGCGCTCACGGTCAGAAAGTTGCGTGTCGTATTTAAACAAGTCGCTCGTCAAATCGTCATAAGCGGTAAGCGTGATTGAATTCAAATCGACGTGACGACGGAAAGTTTCAGCGTCGCCCGAACGATAAGCCTCAACCATTTCGCGCATTGCGTATTCGGGCGTTTTAGTGTAGACAGAAAAGTACAAGAACGCGGCAGTCAAAATCATAACCAGCAATGCCAATGCGAATAATCTTTCCTGCTGTCGACGCCTGCGCCGCGCCTCAAGTCGTTTTCGCCAAGTATAATCGTCCATCTTTAACCTCTGAAAATTTTACGTAGCTCAACAATCGCCTCGTAATCGGCGGTGTCGCAATGGAGCGGCGTAATCGAAACAAAGCCGTGTTCAGTCGCATAAATGTCAGTGCCCTCGCCCGCGTCTAAGTCAACGATTGTTCCGCCGATTTTAAAATAAGCGCGTCCCGTGTCGTCGGTGTGGCTTGTGAAGGCGTTGATATAATCGCGTTGTCCAAGTCGCGTGCTGATGAATTCGGGCTTATCTGCGCGGAATCTTTTTGGGAAATTTAAATTGTGCAAGAATGGTTCGTGCTTAACGGCTAAAATTTTTTCCAGATAGTTAATTGTCGCCTCTGCCGACGTGTCGAAAGTTATCGCCGAATTTTTATTCAAGGACACGGCAAGCGACGGTATCGCATGAAGAAAGCCCTCAATCGCCGCACCAACCGTCCCCGAATATAAAACATCAGTCGCAAGATTCGCGCCGTCATTTATGCCGGAAATCAGCGCGTCGAATTTTTTATTGCTCATGCCTTCCAAATAAATTTTTACGCAATCAGTTGGCGTACCGTCAAAAGTCCACGCCTCAAAGTCGGGATTGTTGAAACGTTTATATTCAATTTCGCGCATAAGCCCCAACGCATGAGACATTCCGCTTTGCTGATTGAGCGGCGCGGCGATTGTAGCCTCATGTCCGCGAATTTTCAGCGCATTAGCCAACGCCCAAAGCCCCGCGCCTTTAATCCCGTCGTCATTCGTCAATAATATATTCAAAGTATCACCTCAGTAAAATTCACGTTGCCAAAAAATTTTCGTTGCGATAAACTTGTAAAAAAAATTAGGAGGCGGCGATGCATGAAAAAATTTTTGTCACTACTTACAATTTGTTTGATAAGCGGTTCTGTTGCGAGTGCCGAAGACGTCGGAGAAAAAATTTTCGAGGACGCCAACGAAATTCAACTGGAATATCTTGAAGGCAAAACGTTCAGTCAACGCCACGTCAACAATTATAACGCCCATTTTTTCGAGAAAGTCACAGATAACGGCGTCATGAGTTATTGGCGCGGCTTAACTTTTACGCGAGCACTCGGCTATACAAATCCGCGCAAGGACGGCGGCGTTCACCACGACAGTCAAGGCGTCGGATTAGGTCCTGCGTTCATGGTGCGTTGGGATAAAAAAGTTTCGGGTAAACTTCACGGCTCGTTAGATTTTTCCGGCTCGTTTATGCTATACAATAAAGCTCACCCCTATGACGGTCGCGCCTATGGTTTTTTATGGCGATTAGGTCCGCGCCTCACGTGGCAATTCCGCGAAGACGATTCAATCAGTCTGGGCTATTATTTCAGTCATTTTTCCAACGGTCTACACAGGCACAACCCCGGCTATAACACGCTTGGATTTTCAATAGGCTACACTCACAGCTTTTAAAGTCCAAACAACGCATCTGCAAATTCTTTAGCGTTAAATGGTCTCAAATCGTCAAGCCGTTCACCAACGCCAACCCATTTGACTGGAATTTTGAGATGTTCTTTTATGCCGATAATCATTCCGCCCTTAGCCGTGCCGTCGAGTTTGGTTAAGACAATGCCTGTTATGCCCGCCGTCTGCGAAAATAATTCCGCTTGCCGCAAAGCATTTTGACCAGTCGTCGCGTCGAGGACGAGTAAAACTTCATGCGGCGCACCGTGAATTCCCTTGCCGAGTATACGATTAATTTTCTTAAGCTCTTCCATTAAATTATACTTATTTTGCAAGCGTCCAGCCGTGTCGACTAACAGCACGTCCATTTTTTGAGCAACGGCACTTCTTGCGGCATCGAGAGCCACGCTTGACGGATTGGAGCCTTCGGAGTGTTTGATAAACGCCGCACCCGTTCGTTGCGCCCAAATCTCAAGTTGGTCAATCGCTCCTGCGCGGAAAGTATCAGCCGCCGCCATCATAACTTTTTTGCCTTGCGACTTGTAATACGCGCCGAGCTTGCCAATAGTCGTAGTTTTTCCCGCGCCGTTTACGCCTATCATCAAAATTACTCGCGGCGGTTCGACATTGATTAATGTGCCTTCTTCCTCTGTAAGTATATCGCGAATTTGATTCGACAAAAAATTTTTCACGTCGGCGGGCGATTTTATTTCAGCTTTGCGCACGCCCTTGCGAAGTCCAGCGATTAATTTTTCCGTCGTCGCCATGCCAACATCAGAAGTTATCAAAGTTTCCTCCAACTCGTCTAAAAGGTCTTCGTCAATTTTCGTCGAGCTGTGGAGGATTTCGTCAATCTTGTCAATAAATTTCTCGCGGGTTTTAGTCAAGCCCGCTTTTAGTCTGTCAAAAAATCCCATGTTAAAACCTCCTCTTAAATTATTTTAGCAGATAGCGAATCATTCATGCAACAAAAAATCCTCCACGTTAAAATGCGCAGAAGATTTTTCGTTAAAACAAATAATTTAGAAACTGCCGCCGCCTCCGCCGCCGCTGTGACCGCCACTTCGACTACTGCTACTTTTCGGACGACGTTTAACAGTCATAAATAGGAAGGTGTCGTGATTGTCAAAAATCTTGACGGTATTTTTCTTGAGATAATCACTCGCCGCCGTAGCGTGATGAACATTGCTCATCAAACCAATAAGTATCGAACGAATCATCACGCCGAGAAAAATTGCAATAATGACGGCTAAACCTGCCGCCATAGGATCAATTTCGCCAGGCATCCTCTGCCCGTAAGCAACGCCGTTCGTTTCGTAATAAGTCATAAGCTCATCAACGCCGTCAGCAAAATTATTAACTGCGCCGTAGTAATTGCCCGCGCTCAAGTCGGAAGTAAATTTATCTTTCAAAAACGGTATGCCGTCACTGTCCGTAATTTGCTCAAGCATGCGCGTATCCGTAGCCATTTCATATTTACGGTCATTCATATCGACTAAAAGGACAATCCCGCCGTTTTTGCCGTTGGAAAAATTTTGGTATAAAATATCATCAGACGCCTGAACTATATCGCGCCCGTCTAAAGATTTGACAAAGGAGACGCCGATTTTTATTTTATGCGCCCGTTCAATCTCGTGAATTTTTTGATTAAGCAATTCAATCTCGGTACCTTTAAGAACTCCCGCCTTATCAGTGACGGACTGCGCGGCACTTGCCATAGAAAAAAAACTTATCAGCAGAATCATCGCAATCAAACTTAAAAATTTTTTTAACATGACGCCACCTCCTTATTAAAGCAAAGCACTGATTATAAAATACAGAATTGGCGCAAGCACCAGCGAGCACAGCGCGGGATAAATAAAAGCTTTCGTCTTGTCATAGGGCAACGAGCCGACAACTTTACCGGTTTGTCCGTTCATCATAAAAGTATAGGGTCTGTCGTTGTAGCGCGTAGTCAAAATCCACACTGGCACCATAGCATAGCTTACCTTGCCGACATCTTTTTTAACGGCGGCACTTTCGAGTTGCACGTCGTCAAAATTTTCTACGGAACTTTTCAAGACTTCAATCGCGCTATTCTCAACTCGTCTATTTGCGCGAGCTGAAGAGGTCTCAGCAGTCACGTCGTATTTGTCGGCAAGATAGCCTGTAAAATAAGCCGCACTGAACTCAACAAGGTCGCTGTAGTCGAAAGGCTCAATGCTCTCCATATAGGCATCGTCCATTTTCTTGGAGCCGTCAACGGGAATTCGTTCAAAACTCATAACGCCTTTGCGGCGGCAGTTGTAAACGCTTATCTCGGTGATAACTTCATCAGACGTACTAATGATATGGTGTTTTTCGGCGCGGAATTCAGCCTGCGCGGTGATTTTAGAATCGAATAGCCAAAATGGCACGTACATAGGTTGAATAGCCTCTACGCGATTGTTAGCAGTAAAATTGCTGGGCAAGAGCATATGACCCTTGTAAAATTCCTTAAGTGCGTTAACGGCGTCTTGTTTGGTTTTTTTAAACGGAATAACGAAATCGGGCTTTAACATGCCGTCGAAACGTTTTGGAATCATTGTTGGGTTGCCGCAATAAACGCATTCAGTCGCCATAGTATTTTCGTCGCAAACGAGTTCTGCGCCACAACTTGAGCAGGTAAACGCATGAAGAGCTTTAGCCTCGTCGCTTGACCATTCCGAGCCGGCGTCTTCAATCTCCCATTTAGATTCTTGAGCCTCTGCCGCTTGAACCGCCATTTCTTGTTTAGCGCGGAATAACTCCTCAATCGCGCTGACTTCAAATTCCGTGCCGCAGTATTCGCAGGTAACAGTTTTTTTGCCGGGTAAAAAGCTAAGCGGCGCACCGCAATTCGGACATTTATAACTAACCGATGAATCAGCCATTTTAACACCTCCAAAATTTTTATGATTTTAGCAAAGAATTTTTCTGTGCGCAATAAAAAAACGGAGCCCGAAGACCCCGCCAATTATTTCCGCTTATTTGTTATGTGGTAACCATTCAATTTGTATTTTAATTTCCTCGTCGGCTTTTGCGTTAATGTTATAACGGTAAGGCTTATCGTGCCAAGCAGGAGTGACGGTATTAAATATTTTCTGCCCGTTCACTATCAGTTTCGTGTAGTCAATCCAGTAAGGAATTCGTTTAGAGTAATCCTCTGGTGTACGAACATCTAATCCCAAAAGCGATAAAATAACTTGACCTTCCACTGTCGATTTAGTTATGAATTCCAATTTCCCAGCGTAAGACTCAATCTGATAACCAATATCGCCTTTTTGTTGCCACGCGGTAGGCTTCCACATTTCCGCATTTTCGTCTGATATGGACAGTAATAGAAAGTCACCTGTCGTTGTCGCTAATTTAATATCTACTCTGGCAGTAGAATGAAGTTTAAGTTCCGCATGATGTTTAAGAAGATAATTAAAAGTCGTATCCGGCACGAATCTTTTAACTTTGTCAAAGTCGCCATTCTTAAGAGCCGCACGAACTGTGCTTGCGCTTATCGGCTCGTCATCCAATTCTTTACGCGGAATTTCGCAAAACTCAATGCCATAGCGCGGAAGAATTTTTTTCATGTTTTCGTTGTATTGTCGTGTGACGTTATCTTTAGGTTCTTCGCCCGCAAAACGGATTGTAATTCCCAACGTCGGCGCAATTTCTTTAGCGAAAATCTCAACATCCTCGCTCGAATCAACAGCTACGTCTTGTAACGACGCCTTGTTAAAGTAACCGGAAAATGTTTGTTGAGAAATTATAAATTTCCCGCTCGGCAAAACTTCGACGTTAGAAAAATTCTTCACGCCTTGCCGCACGAGTTCTATCCTGTCTGCAAAGGGGAATTCGCTTTTGTCTTCTTCTACAACGAAAATATAAAGCTTAACGACTTTAGCCGCCGCATACTCAACTAAGTGTAAATGTCCTAGCGTGAACGGATTGCAATTCATAACCAACGCGCCGACAGGAAGTTTTTTCGGGCGTAAAGTTCGTTTGTAAGTTTCCAGCTCTTCGTTGACTGGAGTATTTACGCCGCCCTGCTCGACCCAAGGAGGTATACCATATCTATGATAAATGGGGGGGGTATTGGATAATTAAATTCTACCTTGCGGAAAAAATTATTCTCCGTAAGAAACTTAAAATATTTTTCCGCTAAAATTTTATAGCCGATTTCATTTATATGCGATCTGTCGACAAAAATTTCCCTGTAGTCATTTGGCGAATCAAAAGCAGCACTTAAATCAAAAAGCGGCAGAACGTCCACAGATAAATTATCAACGTAAATAAAAATAATGTCATTGGGTTGAAGTTGAAGTGCATTGAGATTATAAAGCATATCCTGATAACGTCCCCAATAAGTTTGAGCTTCATTTTCTACGCGGTAAGGCAAATTGCTTTCGTTCAGCATTTTTTGCAAGTAGCTTTCGATTGTTTTGTGAAAGGGCGCATAGGAACCCATATAATAACATGGTCCGACGAAATAAATTTTGTTCAAAAATTTTTCAGGCTGATAAGCGGTTACTCGTTTGCCGTTTTTAATTTGTATCAAAGAATCGCTACAATCATTCATTGTCGTTAAGCCGTTGGCATCGGTTTTTATTCCGTTTATTGCTACATGTATCATTTTATTAACCTCTTGATTCGTGTAACCAAATTTGTCTAAAGGAGTTTCGAGAGGTTTACCAACGTTTTTTATAATTTTTTTGCTAAGCAGGTGTGTTGCAATAAGAGTATTGCCAAATTCGTTGCCGCCCTCATATTTTTCGATATGGTTTGGAAGTTTTGTCATAAATAATTTAACTTTAGGATTGCGTTGTAAAAAATGGATTAAAGGAATTTCAGCGTAGATTTTACGCGCAAAACTATCCGTTAATTCACTAAGATAAATAGATTTTTCCATATGTGATGTTAATTTTTCGCTCGTCAATAAAAAAATTTTGTCGAAATTATTTACATTTACCTCAGAAATATTATAGAAAATTAAACTTGTAAGTGTACCGTATATTGAAAGATTTATTTCTCCGGACGGCATATCCAAGAAACTGAATTGAGCTAACATTCTTTTATCGTAGCGGAATTGTGCATAAATTTCCCAAACAAAATTTAAAAATTTTTTCTCGGAAACAAAAAGTGGTTTCTTTATCTCATTGTCAATGCAATATTGCGGGAGTGTGTAACCTGCTGTGAAACAATCGCGAAGTTTAACAAAAAGCTTATCGTCCATAAGCAAACCTCCATTAAATTTTTTCGCGCAGATTTTAGCACAGAAATTTTCTGCGTGCAATAAAAAACTATAAGCAGATTAACTTGTGGAAATTTTCAACTATTCAAGGCACCAGTATCGACGTTCAAAATAACGCTTGCTATCTTCTATCAATTCTAATAAAATCTGCGCAGGGATTTAATTAGCAAAAAGCGTGAGGTTCTAACATGGAAGAAAAAAATTCAACGGCAGATAAAAAAGGTAGACGAACAATTTCGTTGGCGATTGTCGGTGGCGCGATAATTGCCGTGCTGTTAACTTTGTCGACGCTATGGATAAATCAACGCACGCAGAGCGACACGAAAGCAACCGTTCATTCCGTGAGCGAAATTTATCTGCGCGAGCTGACTGACCGCCGCGAACAAGTCATTCAAGCTTGGCTTAGACGAACCGTCGATAAAATAAATTCCGCGCCCAGGCTTTTGGTTGCTACAGATTTGCAAAGCGTCGAGGCTTTAAGCGAATTTCTCGGTAAAGTTAAGTTAGCCAACAATGTCGACCAAATTGCTTTTGTCAATGTTAACGGAACAATTTTTACGCCCGATGGTGTCGTCGACGCAGAAAAATATTCTTTTGCTAAGGAAAATATTAGCGAGTCGAAAATTTTTACCGGCGAGGAAATCGTTTCAATTATCGTGCCTGTCGAGGGCGTGACTTTTCAGGGCGTGCCGATTAAAAGTTGTTTTGCGCAGGTTGGCGTTGTAACTTTGCTGGACGGAATTTTAATTGAGACGACGCCCGTTGAGAGGACTTTTTTTAATCTGTATAAAACCAACGGCGAAACGCTGACTAATTGGGTGCTTGCCGATAAAAACAGCGGAACGAATCTTTTTACCGCGCTCAACAATGCAACTTTCGATGTCGGCTCTTCTAAGGAGCAAGTCATTAACGATTTTAGAAATTTGCGGCAAGGTTTAGTTTCGTTTAATTATCACGGCGACAAAGAATCTTTATTTTATCAGCCGGTTAAGGGGACGAGCTGGATGCTGTCGTATCTGATTCGCGAAGAAAAATTGCAGGAAGAAATTTCAACCGTAACAACGAGAATTCGCGACCGCTCAACGTTGCAAACATTTTTAACCGTTGCGGCATTGCTCATATTGTTCGCGCTGATAATTTCACAGACGCGCAAAAATACACAGCTCCTGCACCAGAAAAATTTAGCCGAAACCGAAAGCCGAATCAAACAGGAAACTATGGAAGAAAAACTCCGTTTGCAGACGCAATTACTTGACGAGGAACGGCGGCGGTTGCGTCAAAGCGGAATGATTCAGGCGTTGACGGTAGATTATCGGCTTGTCTATCATTTGAATTTGGATTTGGACGAGGCAGTTTGTTATCGCGTTGAGCCGGAAATAACTGCTCTGTTAAATCGCAAGCAAGGTGACGTTGTGAAATTCCAAGCGGCAATGAAAAATTATGTGCGCGAATACGTTGCGCCAAATGACCGCGAGGAACTTTTGAACTTTATCAAGCCGGAAAATATTCGTGCCCGCCTTGCCAACGAGGAAATTATTTCGCATCGCTACGTTATGTTTAGATTTAGCGAGGAACATTTTATGATGTTGCGCATTGCGCGTATTGACGAGGGGCTTAAAGAAGTTTGCATTGGCTTTGCTAACGTTGACGAGGAGACGCGAGAAACTTTAGCTCGGAATCAGGAATTGGCGGAGGCTCTTGCCCAAGCTCAACACGCTAACGCCTCTAAAACTACTTTCCTTTCCAATATGAGCCACGACATACGCACGCCCATGAACGCCATTATCGGTTTTACGTCAATGGCTCTGCGCCACTTTGAAAATCGCACGCAAGTTAAGGACTCGTTGGAAAAAGTTTTGTCGTCAAGTAATCATTTGCTCGGCTTGATTAATGATATTCTCGACATGAGCCGCATTGAGAGCGGGCGCGTTGAAGTCGCCGAACAAGAATGCAACCTTTCCGACCTTATCCACAACTTGATACATATTATTCAGCCGCAAGTCACCGCTAAGCAACAAAAATTTCACATTGACGCATTTAAAGTTAAAAATGAGGACGTTTTCGCCGACCAACTCAAGATTAATCAGGTGTTGATAAATATTTTGAGCAATGCCGTTAAATATACGCCGTCGACAGGCTCGATTTTCTTCCGCATTTCCCAATACGAATCACAAATTCCCGGCTGTGCTAAATACGAGTTCCGAATTAAAGATAACGGGCTGGGCATGAGCAAAGAATTTTTAAAGCACGTGTTTGACGCCTTTGAACGCGAGGAAACGTCGACTAAAAGCGGTATTCAAGGCACGGGGCTGGGCATGTCGATAACTAAAAAAATGGTTGAGCTTATGGGCGGCGATATTTCCGTTGAAAGCGAGAAAGATAAAGGCAGTGAGTTCACCGTAACTTTGGATTTGAAACTCCAGCAGAAAGTTAAACAAATTCCGATTCAAGAGCTGAAAAATTTACGCGCTTTGATTGTCGACGACGACTTTAATACTTGCGAATCCGTTACAACTATGCTTAAGCAAATGGGCATGCGTTCAGAGTGGACGACTTCGCCGCGTGAGGCTGTTTTTCGCGCAGGGCGTGCACTCGACGACGACCCATTCAGCGCGTATATCGTCGATTGGCTTATGCCTGACCAAAACGGTATTGAAACTGTACGCCAAATTCGCCGCGTCGTTGGACATACTGCGCCGGTAATTATTTTGACGGCTTATGATTACTCCGATATTGAGCAGGAAGCTAAAGCGGCTGGCGTTACGACTTTTTGTACTAAGCCGCTGTTCATGTCGGACTTGAAAAACGCACTTTCACGAGCGATAAGCGGTCGCGAGGAAAATAATCAACACGACGATTTATCATCAACGAATTTTAACGGCAAGCGCGTTTTATTGGTTGAGGATATTGAAGTTAATCGCGAAATTGCAAAGGCGATTTTGACAGAGATTGGACTTGACGTTGAGGACGCGAGCGACGGCTCCGACGCGGTTAAAATGTTCAATGATTCGCCGCCGAATCACTACGATATAATTTTAATGGATGTGCAAATGCCGGTTATGAACGGCTACGACGCAACAAAAAATATCCGCGCCCTAAATCGCATGGACGCACATACCGTTCCGATTGTCGCGATGACGGCAAACGCTTTCGAGGAAGATAAAGAAAACGCGCTTAAATGCGGCATGAATGATCACCTTGCAAAGCCGCTTGATATTCCGAAATTACTTGAGACGTTGAATAAATACTTGAAGTGAGGCGAAAAATTTGTATATCCCGCGAATATTTTTATGCGGCAACGTGAAAAATTTTCTAAACTTAAATGTTAAAATCGTTGGCTTGATAAAATTTAAAGGCGCGGCGGAACGTGGAGAATTTATCGTACCAAATAATGCGGCAGTAGCAAATAATTTTAAACTCAACGCGGAGGATTTTAAAATTTTTATCAACGGTGTGGAAATTTCTATCGAAAATCTGCGCGGACTGCTGGAAAATTCCGCTGACTATATTGTTTTTGAAAATCACGACGAATATCTTGCCCGTTTCAGAGAATTATACGCGCTAAAATTAATTGATAGAGTTATTACCGTTCCGACGTTGTTAAATTACGCGGCGGATAATTTTTTTTCGCTAAATAATGCCATACAAATTTTTAAATTAATTCACGCGCAACGAATTCTTGACGTTGACGGCTATTTTATCAAGAACGATTATTACATGTTCCCCGATTTGAATCACAAAATCGCGGGCATTATCGACGTAGATTATCATTTCTACAAAGAAACTTATTCTACGCTTGATGACGCCCGTTTTAAATTTTTTGACGCGCTTTTACTTACTAATGAACGCTCGCCCGCTGAATTTATCGACATTTTAATTGATACTGACGCTTTAACGGAAAATATTTGGGCGTTTGTAAGAAAAAATTCCGCGCTTGAAAATTTTTTGGCCGCTAACGAATTTGCTTTTGAAAAAATTTCGCGCTTTCCTGCCGTTAATGGCAACTGGCTCCATATAAAAAAATTTGTCCGCGCAGATTTTAAAATTTATGTCGTAACTCACAAAGACGCTAAACTTTCCACGCTCCCAGACGGCTACGAAATTATTCACGCAGGGCACGCGCTCGCTAAAAAAGATTTTGGCTATTTAGGCGACGATTTGGGCGATAATATCAGTCGACTCAATCTTTATTTGAACGAAATAACCGCGCTTTATTGGATTTGGAAGAATACAAACTATAATTTTATTGGTTTCGTGCACTACAGGCGATTTTTTACCACCGACGGCAAAAATTTTCTCTCTACGGACGCCGCTAAAAAAATTTTGCGCGAATCTGATATAATTGTTAATGGTTGCGAATACGGTTATATTCCTCTGCGCGACTGGAAAGCCGTTTTAAGTACAAGAAATCTCGCCGAATACGTCATCAATACGATAAAAAAATATATCGCGCTCCGTCAACCAGATTATCTTGCCGCTTACGACAGAGTTAATAATAGTTTTGGTGTCTTCTGCTACGAAATTTTTATCACGCGCCGCGAAATTTTTAATTCCTATTGCGAATGGCTCTTTTCGTTTATAATCGACGCTACGGAAGAAATTTTAGCGATAACTGATATTGCAAATTCCGACGACCCGCTCATTTATCGGGCAATTAGCTTTGTCGCTGAACATTTAATGACAGTTTGGCTGATTAAAAACCGTTTGCGCATTAAAACTTTGCCAATTATTTTCCGAAATGATGTCTGAGGTGGTGATAAATTTGTATATTCCACGAATACTTTTATGCGGCGACTTGAAAAAATTTTTAGCGGCGACGCATGGACGAACCATTAATATTTTAGGAAAAATTGCTTTCAATGGCGCGGCGGAACGCGGAGAATTTCGTATATTTAAATGTGTTAGTGATTTGGATAGATTGCCTTTCAACGATGCTGATTTCCATATTTTTTTGGACGATAAAGAAATTTCTTGCACCGCGCTAAAAAAAATTATGGAAAATGCAGTAGATTATATCGTTTTTGAAACCGACGAAGAAATTACTTGCCGTTTCAACGAACTTTATCAGCTCGGTTTGTTTGATAGATTTATTACGCAGGAAACTTTGATGAAATACGCGGCTGATAATTTCTACTCGCTAAAAAATAATTCAAACTTAATTAATCTCCTTCGCGAACAGAAAATTTTTAGTCTGCTTGACGTTGATAATTTCCTCGCTAAGAATGATTTCTTTTATGATGTGTTCAATATTGACGCTGACGCCGTAGATAAAAATTTTTTCGCTAAAAAATTCCCCGTCGCCGAAAATCTTTATAAAAATATTTATTCGTCCCTCGATGAATGCCGTTTTAAAAATTATGACGCCATTTTATTGACTGCTGAACGCTCGCCCGCTGAATTTATCGACGCGATGATTGATACTGACGCCTTATCAGAGAAAATTTTTGCGTTCGTGAGGAAAAATTCCGCGATTGAAAGTTTTTTAGCCGCTAACGAAAATGCTTTTGAAAAAATTTCGCGTTTCCAAGCCGTCAACGGCAACTGGATTCTTATTAAAAAATTTGTCCGCGCAGATTTTAAAATTTACGTCGTAACACACAAAGAAGTTAAACTCCCGACGCTCCCAGACGGCTACGAAATTATTCACGCAGGGCACGCGCTCGCTAAAAAAGATTTTGGCTATCTTGGCGACGATTCGGGCGATAATATTAGCCGCCTCAACCTTTATTTGAACGAAATAACCGCGCTTTATTGGATTTGGAAAAATACTTCGCACGAAATTATTGGGCTTTGCCACTACAGACGATTTTTTACCACCGACGGCAAAAATATTTTAACCGAAACTAAAGCGCGGGAAATTCTGCGCGGCTGTGACGTGATTGTTGTTAAGGGTAAATTTTTTCCTTTTACGCAACACGCTTTGAAATCTGCCGTTTGTGGCGACGAACTCAATAATTTTGTCGAAAAAATTTTCCGTGATCATATTAGTCGCAAGCAACCCGATTATCTCGACGCTTTTGACTACGTTTCTAGCAGTTACGCCGAATTTATGTACGAAATGTTCATTACGCGCCATAAAATTTTTGATTCTTATTGCGAATGGCTATTTTCTTTTATTGTTGACGTTACGGAGGAAGTTATTGCTAAAACAAATATCGCCGAAATTAATAATTCAAGGAAAAAACGTGTCGTTGGTCTTATTTCCGAACGTTTGATGACTGTTTGGCTGATTAAAAATCGGCTACGCATTAAAACTTTGCCAATTATTTTCCGAAATAATATTTAAGGAGGTGATTTTATGGCTAAAGTTCAAAAACGCGAACTTAATCAAGGCGAAAAGAAAAAATTTTGGACAAATGACATGGAGGCTATTATTGCTATAACGCTCGTGTTGCTAATTCTCGGTACAATTAATGTTTTCAGCTCAAGTTTTATCTTCGCGGAGGCTGAATTCGATACGCCGTATTTTTTTCTTAAACGACACATTCTAAACGTCTTCATTGGGCTAATTGCGTTCGGCGTGTGCTTGCATTTCGATTATCACGTTTGGCGCAGGTGGATTGTCGTCGTTCTCGGCTTTACAGTTATCGCTTTAATAGCAGTTTTAATCGTCGGTCCCGTTGTTAACGGCGCAAAACGTTGGCTCCCATTAGTTTTTGTCCAATTTCAACCCGCTGAACTCGCTAAACTCGTTTCAATCATGATTGCCGCCGCTTATATCGCCAACAGATTAAAATTACAGCGAAAACTCGAACTTTTATCCGTGCAAGCTGTTATTATCGGCTTATTATTTTTCCTAACCGAATTGGAACCAGATATGGGCACCGCGTCAATTATTTTGGGCATTCCTATATTAATGTTGATAATTTCGGGGCTTGAAAAACGCGAAGTTTTGACTGTATGCGGTTTAGGTTTAGCCGCAATAGCCGCGTTGATTCTTAAAGAGCCTTATCGACTTGAACGCCTCAAAATTACTTATGACCCCTGGTCTGACGCTCAAAATTACGGTTATCAAACGGTTCAATCGCTTTCGGCTATTGGTTCCGGCGAATTAACCGGCATGGGGCTTGGCGTTGGCGTTTCTAAGTACGATTATTTGCCTGAAGCTCACACCGACTTTGCTTTTGCGATTTTTTGTCAAGAAAATGGTTTTTTGGGCGCGATTTTCGTATTTTTATTATTTTCAGCGTTTGCAGTCTACGCCGCACGCATTGCTAACAAATCTAAGGACGAATACGGGCAAATTCTTTCAATGGGCATTATGATTCTTATCGTCGGGCAAGCTATTGCAAATTTGCTTATGGTCGGCGGTTTAATTCCCGTTGTCGGCGTTCCGTTGCCGTTTATTAGTTACGGCGGCACCTCGTTAATTATAACTATGGCGGCGATTGGAATTTTAGTAAATGTCGGCAAGCAAGGCGAAAAAAGCGGCTAAAATTTTATTTTTTGGGAGGAATTTATTAGTGAAATTCAAAATTCGCGAAATGAAACCAGAAGAATACGGCGAACTCGAAAATTTTTTGTACGAGGCAATTCACGCGCCAGAAGGAGGCGTTAAACATTCGCGGGATATTCTAAAACTGCCCGAACTCCAACTTTATACTAAAAATTTCGGAACAAAACCCGCTGATGATTGTCTTGTCGTCGAAATCGAAGGGAAAATCGTCGGCGCGTGCTGGGTTCGCATTATGAACGACTTCAGCCATATTGATGACGAAACTCCTTCCCTTGTTATCGCCCTTTATCCCGATTTTTGCGGAAAAGGTATCGGCTCTACGCTTATTAAAACCATGTTGACACGCCTCGCTAATAAAAATTTTAAGCAAGTCTCTCTTTCCGTTCAAAAATCTATTCCAAAAACTAAAAAATTTTATGAGCGGCTTGGTTTTGAAGTCGTCGGCGAAGTTTTAGGCGAAACTGAATTGGAATTTGTTATGCGATTGAAGTTGGAGGGAAAAAATTTTGCTTGATGATAAAAAAATTGCGTTTATAACCTGCGTAAATAGCGATTATTGGTATTCAGAATGCATTTTGTATCTTAAACATTTAAAAATCCCCGAAAATATGACTGCAGAATTTATTGATATTCGCGACGCAAAATCTATGACTTCAGGCTATAATCGCGCAATGAAATCGTCCAACGCAAAGTATAAAATTTATTTGCACCAAGATACTTTCGTTGTAAATAAGAATTTAATCGCCGATTTGCTTAAAATTTTCGCTGATAAGTCTATTGGCGTCGTAGGAATGATTGGTTGCGTAAATTTGCCGTCGACGGGCGTTTGGTGGGACGGAATGCGACCTTACGGGCGAGTTTTGCACGCTTGTGAGCCGGAAAGCGTCGTTGATTCGCATTGCAACGAGCCTGACGGCGATTATCAAGTTGTTGAGTCGGTTGACGGATTATTTTTGGCGACTCAATACGATTTGCACTGGCGCGAGGACTTATTTGACGGCTGGCACCTTTACGATACTTCGCTTTGTAAGGAAATGAGCCGCGCAGGTTATAAAGTTGCGATTCCCAATCAAGAAAAAGATTTTTGGTGCATACATTGCCCGAAAGAAAAGCCGCTTGACCCAAAATATCGCCGCTATCAGAAAATTTTCTTGCAAGAATACGGCGCAGAACTTAATCCGGAAATTTAAATCGCAATTCGTTGACGGAAGAAAAATTTTTTGCTAAAGTATGTAACGAAATCGTAATTCTTGCGTATAAATCTACAGAAAACAATTTGGAGATGATAGAAATGGAAACACGCGAAGAAAACATCAAGAAAATCAATGCTGAACTCGAAAAATTGAGCGACGAGGAACTCGAAAAGGTTACGGGCGGAAAAACTGGGAAACTTGTGGATTTTGACAGTATATCAGGTATAGGTACTGAGTTTCATCCTAATAAATTATTCAAATTCGAGATTGGAAAATAAAAAAATATTTCAACGCAAGCAACCAAAAAGCCCTTCGGCGGCGCGTCGGAGGGTTTTTTCGTTGACTGAATGAAATTTTTTTGCTAAAATCGCGTTCGGAGATGATTTTATGGGGGAAATAGAAGTTGGCGAGTATATAGTTGAGTGGGACGACAACAAAGCCGAGTTAAATTGGAAAAAACATAAGATTTATTTTGAAGATGCCGCATATATCTTTCTTGACGATTACAGAATAGAAAATTATGATGAAATTCACAGCGATTACGAGGAACGTTGGAAAGTAATAGGTAAAGTTAAAAATATTTTGGCAGTAATATACACAGAACGAGTTGAAAAGTATCGAATAATATCAGCGCGATATGCGACTAAAGAAGAGGAGGACGAATATTATGGGCAGTATCCGAATTTATAAGGGAATGCCGCCGTTGACAGAAGAACAAATTCGCAGGTTAGAAGAAAATAAGCCAAAATCCGACGACGACATAGATTTTAGCGATATACCGCGCATGACAAAGGAAGAATTATCAAAATTTAGACCAGCGCGGCTCCGTAAACAAAAACAGAACGTAGCAAGTTAAAAAAAGCCCTTCGGCGGCGAGTCGAAGGGTTTTTCAATTAAAAATTAATGATAGGAGAAAAATTTATGGAAGAAATTAAGCCTAGTTTAACAGAATTTATATCAGGAGAAGATTTTTTCGAGAAAATATTGGTTGTGGAAAGTTTTGCGTACATTGAGCCGTTGCGCGAGAAATTTCCGGCGTCTGAAATTTTTTTTGTAACTTCAAACGAAGATTTAAAATATCCGAACACAATTTATTTGGATTATCGCGAGGAATGCTTGCCATTTCCGAAAGAATTTTTCGATTTAATAATCGGCGATTTAACTTTGGAAGTCGTAACGAATCCTCAAGACATTGCGGCGGGATTTTCGACATTTTTAAAGCAAACGGGCTGTTGGCTGACGAGTTTTAGAAATATCCGGCACTGGAAAATATTAGAACGGCTAATGCGCGGGGCATTTGGCGGAATAGTGTCGAGATTGTACACGCGAACGGAATTTGAGCGACTTTTATACGCCTCTTTTTATAAAGAAGTGCAAGTTTTGCCGTTGAAAAAAAATTCGCCGCCGGAATTGCTTGAGCGACTGATAAATTGCGGATTCGACAATTTTGACGACGATTTACAAACGGAATTCTGGTTAGTGCGTGCGTCACGGTCGATGCCGGAACTCGCGCTGTTAAAATCGATGTTCACACCCGAAATCCGCGCAGAATTATCGAGAATTTTACACCGAATCGAATATGACATTGCAACAGAAGAAAACGTAGCAAATTTTTGGCGATTATTCGACGCGAAAGGAATTTTTTCTGATTATGCGGCGGCATTCATACGTTCGGTAGTGGTTCACAGGGAAAATTTCTGGCGCAACATGAAAAAATATTCTGCGCGGGCTGAATTAGAAGAAATAATCGACGAGGCGGAAAGTTTATACGACTTCGACAATGGAAATCGTCTGCTGTAATAAAAAAATTAATCCTCTGCGATGTGCGGAGGATTTTTTTGTTGCTTGAAACGGTTTTGGAGCCTTGAAATCGACTACGCGAGCAAAATTTTTGTTTGAAACGTGTTTGAAGTTTTGAAATCAACTTCGTAGGTTGAAATTTTTATTTGAAACGGCTTTGAAGTCTTGAAATCGACTGCAAAGGCTAAAATTTTTGTTTGAAAGTGATTTTGGAGCTTGAAAAGGGGTTTGAGTGGCGTTTTTGAAGTCCAAAACGGAAAATCTCATAAAAGAGATTTTTACACTTCAAAAAATGGCGTCATTATGCGGGTTTGTTGGAGGTACAAAAAAACCCCTTATTTTTTGGGGTAATTTTAACATTCTGATTGCAAAAATCCGCTATACTGGATTTTCGCTGTCAACCGTTGTAGCCAAGCTGTTTAGCTTTTGCGAAATCGTCTTGAGCTTTTTGCATGTCGCCGAGTTCCTGATAAAAGACTCCACGCAAATAATAACTTTCGCCAGAATTCGGATTAAGTTGAATGGCTTTGTTCGCGTCGGCAATCGCATATTGCAAATTTCCAGTCAAAGCGTAATTAAGTCCGCGATTTAGATACGCCGCGAAAAAATTCGGATTAAATTCAATGGCTTTAGAGTAATTTTGAATCGCTAATTCGTATTTTTTCTGGTTGTAGTAAATAATTCCGAGATTATAATAGGCTTGATAAAAATTCGGATTGAGTTTAAGCGCATTATTGTAATCAGAAATCGCCGAATCTAATTGATTTTGGTTAATATAAGCATTTCCACGATTGTAATAAGCTTCGGCGTAATTAGAATTTAGTTGAATCGCCTTGTTATAATCGGAAATTGCCCTATCATACTGTTTAAAACCGTCCATGTAAGCAACTCCGCGATTATTATACGCCTCTGCAAAATTCGGATTAATTTTAAGCGCATTATTGTAATCAGAAATTGCCGAATCGAATTGATTTAAGTAACGATAAGCCTCGCCACGATTATTATAAAGCTTTGAATCGTTAGAATTTAGCTGAATTGCCTTGTTGTAGTAAGAAATTGCCTGCTGATATTGTTGCAAATAGAGATAAGAATTTCCGAGATTATTATAAACCTCCGAATTATTCGGATTTAATTCGATTGCTTTATTTAAATCTTGAATTGCCAGCTGATATTTTCCGATTTCGTTATAAGCGGCACCGCGATTATTGTACGCCCAATCCCAATTCGGCTTTAATCCGAGAGCTTCACCATAAAATTTTGCCGCGCCGTCATAATTTTTGGCGTAATAAAGTTTATTTCCCTCTTCGAGTTTCTGATTAGCTAAAAAATCGCGGTCTGATTCTTCCATTTGCTTGCGAAGGGTATTTTTCTCCGCTTGAGTGGTTGCGCCCTTGTATTTTTCCTTTAAATTCTCGTCGAGGGCGTCATTTTTTTGAATTTCTGCTTGCAAATTATTATTTTGTTTAATGATAGTAATTTTTTCGTTGTCGTTGCGATTTATCCAAGAAAAAATCCCGTCAGTGTCGATTGTCGCCTTTAAAGTGGCTTTGTACATGAGACCGGCTTCGCCCTGCGTCTCAAATGGCACCGGAACAATTTTTACGTCAGAAACTTTAATAATATTATTCGTGACGGCAGAAATTTCGTCATCGGTTAGAATTGCGTTGACTGAACGCGAAAAAGTTGTTAAATAAATGCCAGCTTTCTTTTGTGCGTCGCGTTCGGCGCGTTGTTGCGCTCTTTTTTTGCCGAATTCGTGATTACCGTCGTCGCTCATGATATATTGACCGCTTCCGTCGAAAATTTGGACAGCTGCGCCGACAAAACTAGCACCGAGCAAAAAAAATACGGCTGAAATGATAATTAAGCCGCGTTGAAAAAATTTTTTCCACCTCATAAGCCCGCCCTCCTAAAAATTTCTTGTTTAATTATATTAATCGACTTGCACAGCGTCAAGGCAAAAATTCTTCGATTGACTTATGGATAGTATTTGCGTATACTTTGTTTCGAGAAAATTCATTATAAAGGAGAGAATTTAATGGGAATAATAGACACTAGAGCAAAAGACCGCACGTGCCCTTGTTATGAAGTAGCTTTGCGGGGCAATTTAAAAAATATTGACAGCACGCCAAAAACTTCTGCGAAAAAAAGCATTTCTCTGGACGAATTTGAAGCTTACGTTACGTTTGCAATCGACGAGCTTGAAAAATTCAAAGATGCGCCTTACGTGATGATGGAAAATAAAAAAGTTTGGTTCGACAGAGCGACAGGTGGTATTTTTCCGCGTTTCGAGGCGGTTGAACTTCCGAGTTTTGCGACGGTTGGTCGTCCGCTTTACAATTATTCGGGTTGGTCGTTTGAAGGCTTTACTTTTACGCCCATGACGCCTGAAGAATGCTTGAAAAGTTTTATCGTCGGTATGGAAAATCCATATTTGGACGAGGACGGCAATTTTAAATATTTTCCTACGGCCCTCAAGAAAATTATTTTAGTTTCGGGTTGGAAAGGCAGTAAATCTTATTGTGTAACCTCCAGCGGGCAAATAAATATTTATTCGGACTCCGACAAAATTACAATGGTGCCGATTTTCAGATTGACCGGAGTAAATTCTACAAACGCGCAATACGGCAAAACAGTAAATGCTTGGCTGACGAATGAATTGGTTCCTGAAGGTTTATCGCCGCAAGCTAAGAAGGCTTATATTTTTTTGATGAACATTTTCCCGCATATTCAACGCTACGTGCGAATGATTACGCGGAAGTTGACGCTTGATTTTAATTTATTTAATCGCGAGGCTGAACGCGGCATAATTGATTTTGAAAATCTTGTCGCAAAAGGTTTTGGCAAAAGTAAAAATGATTTGCCGAACGTTAAAGCCAAAAAAGATGACGTACAAAATCCGATTAATCAAGTTCGCGAGGAGCTTTGTCAATGCGATTACATTCGGGCGAATATTCATCCTTACGACGTTAAAATTTTGACAGATCCGAAAATCGGACATTGGGAACTTTTCGAGGAACCGCCACAAGACGCAGAAATTATAGAATTACCGGAAAACGAGCCATTTTTTGGACGTCCTCCGCAAATGGACGTTACCGACGGCATAGTTGCGATTGATTTTGGCACGAAAGCAACGGTTGTAGTGCGTCAAGTTGGCACTGACGAAAAACTTTTGCGAATTGGCGAGGGCAATTATGCCAAAGCACCCGAAAAAAAAGATTATGAGAACCCGACAGTCATAGAATTGCGCGATTATGAATCATTTAAGGCGGCATATTTATCTCGTGACGGTCGACCTTTCACGCAATGGGACGATGCAACGTTTTCGCACACCGCCGCCGCAGTTTTAAATGACGCGGAAAAGGATACCAGCATAGATAGTTCGGTTTTTTATTCGGTATTCGGCGAATTAAAACAATGGGCTAACGATAAAGATTTGCGCATGTATTTGCAGGACAGAAAAAAGAATTTAGTTGAGCTTAATCCGTATTTGCAACTTGAAGATGATGATTTTGACCCGATTGAGCTTTACGCTTATTATTTAGGGCTTTATATTAACAATATGCACAATGGAATTTGCCTTGAGTATATGTTTTCGTTTCCGGTGACGTATGAAAAGGCTGTTCGCGAAAAAATTCTGCAAAGTTTTGAGCGCGGAATTAAAAAATCGCTACCTCCCTCGATTTTAAACGACGAAGAGTTAATGGAAGACTTTATTATTTACGCTGGAGCGAGTGAACCGGCTGCTTATGCGAGTTGTGCGCTTGGCGAATTGAAATTACAACCTAAAGCTGGCGAAAAAACTGCTTATGCGGTGTTCGATTTCGGCGGAGGCACCACTGATTTTGATTTTGGCGTCGAAAGTGTTCCTGTAGACGGATTTTCCAAGTTTGTGATAGAACAATATACAAATACTGGACGCGGCGACCCATATTTAGGCGGCGAAAACCTTTTAAACCTTATCGCTTACGAAGTTTATAAAAATAATCTGTCGACTATGCGCGAAAAACAAATTCCCTTTGCGTTGCCTTATGAATGTATTGCTGTCGACGGTGCACAAACGATAATTCTCAAGACAAAAGAGGCTTATGTCAATAGAAAACGTATTGCGGAGCTTTTGAGACCGTTTTGGGAAGAAAATATCGAAGAGAGCAACGAACTTTTTGATACGCCGCAAAAATTAAAGCTTTATTCTCAAACGGAAGACAAAATTATTCCTGTCGAGTTAAAATTGAACAGACAACGGCTTGAAGAGTGTTTAAAAGAAAGAATTCGTCGTGGCGTCGATAATTTCTTTGAGGCTTTGCTTGGCGCGTTTAAAAAGCCTGAAGTTTTACCGATTCACATTCTTTTAGCGGGCAATTCTTGTAAATCTACAATCGTGCGGAATCTTTTTGAGGAAAAAATCCGTGAGAACGAACAAAAACTTGAGGAAATCATTTCGCGCAACACCGGAGAGGATAAAAACGTCTCAAATATTTTTGTATTGCACATGCCTCTTGGATTTGATCCCGACGAGGCAGAAAAAAGAGCCGCAGAAGTACATGACGCCGACGAAACCGAGCAAGAAACGAATCAAAACTACGAAAGACTTCGCACGGGCAAAACTGGAGTAGCATTTGGGCTTTTGCGCAGTCGCGAGGGCGGCAGTGATGTTGAAATTATCGGTGGCGCGGAAGAAGAAGCTCCGTTTAAGTTTTATTTGGGGCAAATTGACGCTAACGACTGTTTTCAAGTCAAAATTAAGCTTGACATACCGTATAATCAGTGGACGAGGTTTACTTATGCCAATGCGCGGAAGTTTGAGATTTATTTTACGGAAGAGGCAGTAGCGATTAGCGGAAATTTAAAAAGAAATGAAGTAAACGTAGTTCGTTGTAGCCTCGACAAGGCTGAAGTCAGCCGCGACAGGGATATTTCTGTATATATAAGGAAAATTTCGCCCGATGAAATCGAATATGCGGTTGGAAGAGCGGAAGATTTTGAGAGCGAAGACTTTGACGGGAAAATTTATACAAAAAAGTTTCCTAATTAAAGTTTAAAAACAATGCAGTAGACATAAAGATAAAATTTTTTGTTCGCGAGCGAGAAATTATTTTGCGCGAGTGATATTTCTTTAATTTGCCTTATGAAGTCGAATTTAAAGATAAAATTTTTTGTTCGCGAACGAGAAATTATTTTGCGCGAGTGTTTTTATTTAATTTCGCCCGATGAAATCGAATTTAAAGGGGAAAAACAATGCGGGAGATAGACGAGGCAATAAAAAATGGTCAAGCGGTAGTTAGCGGGCTTTCTGACGTTGCGAAGGGAAATTTTTTTATTCGTGAGCGCGAATGGCTAGGCACGGAGCGAGAAATTATTTTGCGCGAATGTTGTTTCTTTCAGATTGAGGAATTGACATTTGAGGAGAAGGCACCGCGTCGCGAGGCTATGGAAAATGTTTTGAGCACTTTTCGCGACCTTGAGGGCATGAGTTTTATTTATTTGATATTGGGCAGTGGGCAGGACGTTAAATTTTATTTTGGGATAGCGAAAGATTTTGCACACGAAAAAGCGGAAAATCTTTCTGCGCCTACAATCGGCGGCGACTTGCTTAAACCGAGTATTCAAGGAAATTTTCGCGGCTGTCAAATTCGCGAGCTGACTAACGCAGATAAACGCGAAGTTATAAAACGCTTGAAAAATATTTCCTGCGCGGGGATTTTGACGGGCGTACCAGGCACCGAGAAAGACAACGAAAATTTTCAAGGCGTGGACAGATTGATTAACGTTATGGCGGGCGATGAATTCGGATTTATGGTTATAGCTCGTCCGTTGGTTGGCGCGGAAGTTAACAAATTGGAAGATGTGCTGATTGAGATTGCCGACGCGCTGTCGCCGATTGCTCGTCATTCTTTTCAGCGCACGAAGTCAACGGGAACGGCTAATAATTCAAGTGTAAACACCAGCAACGGCACGCAAATAACCGAATCGACGCAGGAAAGTAAAAATTCTTCAAGCAACAAAATCGAAACGACAAGTCAAAGCGAGCAAAAAAATATTTCCAATCAGCAACAGGCAACGGCGGGGCAAACTTCCGGTAGACAGCACAGCATAAGTAGCAGTTCTAATAGCAGTGAACGTAACGCCAACAATAAAAATCTTGTTACGGAAAAAGATAATAATAACGTCGTCAAGAAGTCGGAGGACGAAAACAAATCAAAGGAGCAAAGCGGCGGAATTTCTTCAGGCGCAAATTATTCCGCACAAAATCAAACGTCGTATGTTTTCGGCTATCAAGTTTCCTCGACTGACAACACGAGCAAAAGTACGCAGAACAGCGAAAGCGCAAGTCAAAGTTCGTCGGAAAATATTTCGTCGACGACAATAGAAAATAAAACGAACGCGACCACAGAATCCACGTCAAGCAACACGGCGCAAGTTGAGCAAATGGAAGTTGACACTAAAACCGCCGCGCAGTGGATTAAATATATCGACGAAATTTTATTTCCGCGCCTCGATTGTGGCAGAGGCAAGGGGCTTTTTTTATGTTGTGCGTATCTTTTCGCGGCGCAACCGGCAATGCTCCACCGCCTCGCCAATACAGCAATTTCACTTTACAGTGGCACGAAAGGCAATCGGCGACCGTTGAGTTTCCACGAGTTTTCAAAGTCGGAGGCTGGTTGTTTGCACGCTCTGCAAAATATGCAAATTCCCTCGTTCCTTGAGCCTAACGAAAAAAAATATTCGGCAATACTTTCGAGTTGGACAGGAAATCGCGTTGGCTGGTGCGGGAATTGGTTTTCGGTAGAGGAATTGAGCGTTATCGCGGCGTTGCCCAAAAAAGAAATTCCTGGTCTTGCCTTGCGCGAGGAAGTTGAATTTGGTTTGAACTTTAAGCCCGTCGCTGACGAATATAAATTGCCGCTCGGAAATTTAGTACAAGACGGCACCGAACGCAATTTGCCCGTGTCTTTGGACAGGCGCGACCTCAACAAACATACTTTTATTACGGGCGTGACTGGGAGCGGCAAAACTACGACTTGCCAAAACATTTTGATTAACAGCGGGTTGCCGTTTTTGGTAATTGAGCCGGCGAAGACTGAATATCGCATATTGAAAGAACGTTGCCCCGAATTAATTTTCTTTACGCCGGGCAAACAAAATATCGCGCCGTTTTTCTTGAATCCATTTGAATTATTTCCTGGCGAGGCGATAACCGGACGCGCTGACATGATTAAGGCGACGTTAGAGGCGTCCTTTGACATGGAGGCGGCGATCCCGCAAATTTTGGAGACGGGAGTTTATCGCGCTTATGAGGAAAAGGGCTGGGATATTCGCACAAACGAATGGCGACCAACAATTAACGGCAACGACGAACCGCAAAATCCTTTCGACGCGGGAGTTTATCCTTTCCCGACAATGTCTGATTTTTGGGAGGCAGTAAAAAAAGTTACAAAGGAAGAGGGCTTCGGCGAACGTCTGCAAGATGAATATATGGGTTCATTGAAGGCGCGAATAGAAAGCCTTTTAGTCGGCGCGAAAGGCATGATGTTTGATACGGCGCGTTCGATAAATTTTTTTGATTTAGTTGAGCGCAAAGTTGTTATCGAACTCGAAGAGATTAAAAACGGCTCGGAAAAATCTTTGCTCATGGGATTTATACTTACAAATCTTTTGCAAGCGGTGCAATATCGTCACAGAAAAAATCCCGCCTTCCAACACATTACGTTGATAGAAGAGGCGCACAGATTGTTAAGCCGATACGTTCCAGGCGATAGCATGAATAAAAAACAGGGCGTCGAAGTTTTTTCCGACATGTTAGCGGAGGTTCGCAAATATGGCGAGTCGTTGATTATTGTCGATCAAATTCCCGACAAGATGACGCCCGAAGTTTTAAAGAATACGAATACAAAAATTGTGCACAAATTATTTGCCCGCGACGATAAAGACGCAATAGGCGATACGATTGCCCTTTCCGACGAACAGAAAACTTTTTTGTCTAAACTTCCGACGGGCAGGGCGATTATTTTTTCGCAAGGACAAGTTAAAGCTATGCAAGTCAAAATTAAACAGGAAGTATCTACGACGGAGCAACGGGAAATTGAGCCGGAAGAAATTCGCGACATTGCCGAAAACTATTACACCGAGCCGAAAGTTATTGCAAGCGGCGTTCTGCGCGGCATTGAACATTTCCCTGCAGAAATTTCTAAAGAAATTATCCGCCAATATCTTTGGATTATGCGCGGCGGCTATTCGCTTAAGAAAAAATATCGTAGCCTGTTCGACAATGACACAACAGAAAACGCGCTAAAAACTTTCCAACGCGAAGTTAATCACGTTGAAAAAACTGTTGGGCGCGATGTGTGGCAAACGTGGCTTTTCTGCAATCTGTACGAGCCGTATGATCAGAAAATTTTTGAAAAGTTTTGCGGCGTCGTCGAAGAAATTTTATCAGCCGATGATGATAATTTTGATTCGGTACTCTTAAAAATTCAGCGCGAAATTATGGGTGTTCTGCGTTTAAAAGGAGGGAATTAGCATGGGATTTTTTAGTTCTATTGGAAGTGCCATCGGAAGTGCTATTAGTAGCGTTGGAAGTGCTATTGGCAGGATTGCAAGCGGCATTGCGTCGGCAGTAACCGGAGCGATAAGCACGATTGGAAATTTGGCGAGCAAAGCGATTTCTGGTTTTTTAGGTTCGATTGCGGGTAAAGCGTTTGGACTTCTTAAAGGTTTAAGCGGAATTATGACAGGACCTCTGGGACCGATATTGGGTCCGATAATCGTTGATTTGCTCGTTAAGTTGGTGGTTAAAGTAATTTCTAAAATCGCTGAGGAAAATGAAGTCGTCGAGAAAAACGAAAAGCCAGAGGAAATCGGTTATCGCTTAGAGGAAGCCGACAAGCACGAAGACTGGAAAAAACGCGATGATTTTAAGTCGTTTAAAGAGTATTACGCCTATTTGAAGGAACAAATTCCTGCAGAGGAAATCGATACACTTCAACTGCAAAAAAATATTGGCATGTATTCTGTTTTAGGTATGCAGGCGGAAGTTAGTGCGCTTGAAGAAAAATTTGGCTTGCGCATTCCGAAAACGACGCTGATTGAAATTGGTCGCACTGCAATGGAAGTTAAGGAAGTGCAAGCGTTCATTCGGGCGTTCGACGAGCTGGGTTATAAAAATTTGAACATCAGCGAATATTTAAAAGGAACATTGCCCGCCGGTGAATTGGAACGTATAACCGCCGCGCTTTTGGATTCGTTGAAGTTTTATTTTCCGGAAAAAAGCGAGCTGGATTTACTTACGCGGCTAAACGAAATGCGCAAAGTTTCTAACAGCGACGATAAAGTTTTGGCGTCCGTTTATAAAGATGATTTGCAAAAAGAATACGGCGCGGAATTTCAGCAGGCACGACAGAATGGCGAACTTCCCGAAGACGCGGAAAAAATTTTGGACGACGTTGACTTTAAAGATACGTCAAAAGTTGAGGCTACGTCATGAACGGCGGCAAGTTTAAAGAAATTCAGCAAAAAGTTATCTCAATGCAATTTCTCGAGAGAGAATCCCAAGAGCCGGTCAAAAAATTTGATAAAAAAATAAGCGTCCTCGAAACTAAAATAAAACGTGACAGTCAAGAAGTTGAACAGGAACGGCAAAATATTCAACGTGACTTTTTAGCATTGAAGACGCCGACGGATACAAAGTTAGACGTAATTCCTTTCCCCGACGGCTTGACAAAAGAGGGCGAAAAAATCCTCGCGGAACAAAAAGAAAAATCACGGCGAATCTTAGCTGAACAAATGGTACTTGAAACAAATCTTTATGAAAGAAAATCCTCGTTCGCAAAAAAGAAAGCCGAATTGCACCAAAAATTTCTTCAGAAAAAAACAAAAGGTAGGTGAAGGCTTTGACGATTTACAAATACTTAATCGAATGTCTCGACGAACAAATTGTTAAGACTTATTCTTTTGAGCGCGAAAATTTTATTGTTTTGCGCTTGCACGGCGGCGAAACTTATAACTTAAACGGCACAAACGCCGCAGACTATTGGCGGCAATGGGAGCAAGAAACCGGACATACCTCCGAAGATTCAACAGATATTTGTGTTATTTGGCGCGAAGGTTTTAACGTCGAAAAATTTTTCATCGCAGGGAAATCAGCCAACGTTCAAACCGTATCACCGACGACTTGGACGAACGAGGATATAGAAAAATTTTTTTCGTTTACAGACCGCCAGCTCCAGTCGAAATTGAAATTACCACTCGACAGCACTATTCTCCGCGTTAAGACGGAAGGCGGGCAAAGATTTTTAATCGGCACCCTCGACAAGCCGTATCCTTCAATAGAAAAGCAAAAAATTCTACCGATAAATTATAATCTAAATTCTAAATCGCCTAAACCAGAAAAATTTGCGCCGTCGCCCGCCCGTAAAAAAAATTCGGCAACTTCCGTAGATATTGCTGAGGCGTGGCGTGAATTAAGTCAAAAACATAATACAAATTAAAGGAGGTAATCGGCTTGAGTACATTGAGCGAAGAGCAACAAAAATTTATCACGAAGTTGGACGAAACCGACGGGATTTTTGATGAGATAATTCAAAAAGACCCCAACGGCATGGTTATTCCCTTCGGCGAAGAGCGCATCGAATTGGAACGCTTGAGAAAACGCAATCAAAAAGTTTTAAATAAGTTGCGCACGCGAGAATTTACTGTGGCTGTCGTCGGTTTGGAGAAGGCGGGCAAAAGTACGCTCGGTAATGCCCTTCTCAAAAGAAATATTTTGCCGGAGTATACGGAACGTTGCACTTACACGACTACAAAAATCTGCGCGGGCAACGAGGATTGCGGTAAAATTTTTTTCTACAACAGGGAGCAATTCAAAAATAATTTCGCCGATACGCTTAAAAACGTTCTTCAATATCCGCAAACTGCTGACTTTGAAACGCTGGATTTGTCTACCTTCAGCAGGTGGTGGGAGTCTATGGCGGATAAAAATCCCGACTTGTACGAAAAGCATAACACCAAAACCGCCGAAGATATTAAAACTATGTTGAAAGACAGGAATATAATTCGCGGGTTGCTCGGTCAAAAGGCTCAAGAATTTTTCGGCGACGACCTCGAAAGCAAAGAATTCAAAACATTTATAACGGGCATAGTTGGGAAAAATGCTGACGGTTCGGCGATACGTTCGGCGCACCCTTACGCCGTTGAGAAAGTCATAATTGAATCGGCGAATCTCGGCTCAATGAAAGATATCGTTCTCTACGACGTGCCAGGCTTTAATTCGCCAACCGAATTGCACGAAAAGCAGACTTTGGAAATGTTGCGCGAGGCGGACGCGATAATTTTGGTGACTAATGTCGGCGTAAATCCAAATTTGGATCGTTCGCAACTTGGCATATTGAGGAGCGGTCGCGATGAAGAAAATATCCCGTTGAGCGACAAGGCATTTATTTTTGGTAATCAGATTGACCGCGCAACTAATTCTGAAATTGCTAAAAGAAATGCCGCCGTTTTGCGTAAAGAATCTGTGGAAAATCGCATTGCAAAGGACAATCACATTTTCGTTGGGGCGGCGAAGGCTTATCTGGAAAGTAACGACATTGAATCGAGCGACGAATTACTTAAAGGTTCGACGGCGTCGCGTGACAAAATGGACGCATGGGGAATGGCTTATGGTATCGTTGAACTTTGGGAGAGCATGACGGAGTATTACAACAACGACCGCTTTGAAGTTTTGAAACGCCGCGCAGAAAACACAATCGCTGACGCAAGAAATTTTTTGGACGGCATTTTAAAGAAGTATGAGTCCGCGCAGTGGCAACCAATCGAGACGGGCGGCGAATATTATTTAGAGGCAATCCGGAATCTTAGAAAATTTAAAGTAGAAGCTTACGACATTGCTAAATCGTATAATAGTCAAATCCTTTTAGAGGAACCTTTTAGCTCAATGATTCGCGATAATATCGAGACTTTTTATCCCAATCAAGATGAGAACTCTGAACTGCTTGCGGAAATTAAACGCAGTGGAAACCTTGAGGGCAGTGGACCTTTACCGCTTACCGCGATAGATGCAAAATTCCGCGAGGAATTGCAACGGGAATTTTTGCGCAACCTCGTACAAAGAACGGCAGAAGCAACCGAAAAAAAGGAACAGGAAATTTACGACAAAATCATTGCAAAATTCCTCGAAGTAATGGGCATGCCGGATAACTCTCAATACAAAGAGGAACTCACCAAAAGCGTTACGGAATTATTCCATTCGCTGTGGATAAAGAACGCTGATAAATGCCGCTTCAATTCGCTGGTAGAAAGATTTACTTCGCGGCTGTTGGAAGTTTTAATTTGGCGACCGTTCGGTTCTTCGGAACGTTTTCAGCAAGTCACAGGTGAAAAATCTTTTCCGGAATTCCTTTCGTTGGCGACTTACTATGAAAATTCCCCCGTTGTCAGTCACAGCGACGGCGAAGATCGTTACACAGATTTTTTTGCGAAAATTCTTTTGCACGATAATGTTTCGGCGAGCACGGAGATTAAAAGCGGTCTGGAAAATTTCTTCAAAGCCAATAAAGACGCCATATGCGCGGGGCTATCTTTTGCCGTTGAATTGTTGCCTATGGGTAAATGGGCGAAAATGCTTTTGCGCGCCGGCATTAAAGCTAACGAAGTTCCCAACGATTTAAGAGGTAAACTTCAAGGGACTTTTTATAAAAACGACTGGTCGAACTTAAGCAAAGATGAACGCATTAACCGCTTGAACGATACAATCGACACTTATTCAAAGAACAAATCCGGTTTTTCGGGCAAGGTGACTGTGGATAAATTGCGCAAAATGCACGAGTTAAGTCGGCAAATGCAAATTTCTAACGAAGACGATATGTTGCGTGTATTGAACGAGGACATTGAAATCTTGCGGCAATTTACGCTTGAGGCGATTATCTACGCAATCGGGCTGGAGCAAGCGTTTGTTTCCGTTATGACGAAAAATATAAACATAATTCGCAAGGACGAGGAAACTTCCGACGGCGCAAAACTTTTCGACAAGTGGATAACCGATAATATTCGCAAGGTAAAAGAGGACGAGTTCAGAGGGCTTGACCAAAGGAATCTTGAAAATCAAACTAAGAAAAATATCGTCGAGAGCGTCCGTAAAGTCGTCGATAAGCTGGAGAGAGTAGCATGAATCTTTTGGCTTGGAGCAATAAAAAATGCGTCGCCGTTCCGGAAGAATTTTTGCGCGAAGTCAAAGCTGAAATACTTGCATACATTAACGCCAATCCGAATAAAATTTATCTGTTACCAGATTTTGACGCGGAAATTTCTGCCCGCGTTGCTCAAGAGATTAAATTTCCTTGCGCGGCGAAATTAATTTCTGCGTCGGGGGAATTTGAGGTTGAAACTTTATCCGCCGCGTTAGACGCTATTTCATATGACGAAAACTTTATGGCGACGGGGAAAAATTTTTTAGTAGTGCCGCAAGGTTTTATTGACGTGGCGAACGCGGTTAAACGGCAATGTTCATTTCTGCAAGTGCCGCTTGAAATTTGTTCAGAGGAAGAATTTTCAGCAATCGCTGTTGAGCAAAAGTTAATGGACAATGCAACTAACCTTCTTAAAGAACTTGACGGCGTGAAAAATTTACAGGATAAAACAGACGAATTAAAATTGCAGGAAAATATTTCTTACGTTAAAGAATTTTTATCGGCAACGGAGAAACTCGAAAAATATTTGCAAAGTTTCAACAAGCCAATAAAACTAATCCTTACAGGCGAACACGAGCATTTAGCGAAAATTTTTGAGCGGCTGAATTTTGATACGGAAATTTTATCTGACGCTGAAGTCGCTAAAAATTTGCCGAATTGTAATGCTTGCGTCTTCGCTGTTAATGCTTTGAACAATGACTTTGCACGGACGGAAAATTTTTTAGCAACCGTTGCCGATGCGCCGGATAAAAATAAAATTATTTTTGTGTTGATTTGTCCTGCCGTGCGTGAACAAGAAGTGGCGATAAATTCCGCGAAAATCTTTTTTGACTTTGCAAAAATTCTGGACGCAAACGGATTTAACGACGCGCCAATATTTTTCCTCGACGCGCCCGAAGTTTTTTTGACGGTCTATACAAGCGGCGATGAATGGCTTACTGTCGCTGAAATCACGGAGGCTCTTGGCTTAACCGGTCGCGAGGAATTTTTTACGACAAATTTCCTTGAAAAATTTTTTGAGGCGTTGCCTAATCCGTCAAGCAAATCGCTCCTACAAAAAACTGGCGTGCCGTATCTTGAAAATTATCTTCGTCAATCGCTCAAAAAAAATTCGTCGACAACAGAAAAATTATTAAGACAAGTTGAACGCGCCGTTGCGTTTATTGATGACGATACTTTAAAAAATATGCGACTGATTCAAACGAAAAAACTTTCTGTCGACGCTCATCAAGCTGAAATTTTTCGCGAAAAAATCTTGTTAATCGCAATGCAAGAAAAAACTATTAGCGGAAATGCAGTTGCTAAAGCTCTCATATATGACGTAAGCAACGCGATAAATAATTTTATTCAGGCGATTAATTCGGTCGTTAGCAATATTTTTGATGAATTAATTGCTAGCGAGGACTTTTCTGCAGAAAAAATGCCCCTTTTGTATCAAGGGAAAATTTCTACGGAGCTTAAAAATTCCGTCGCCACTGTGGAAAATCAGTTGCAAAGCGAATACAACGAGCAGACAAAACAATTAATCAATCTGACAAAAAAAATTATTGACGAGCATAAAACGCAAGCAAAAGAATTTATCGATTGTGTTTGCTCTACATTTTCAAGTGCGTCCCGTTTAGGTGTAAATTTGCCGGAAATAAAAATTAACATGTTGCCCTTCGACGTGGGAATATCAGAAAGTTTTTCACGCGATAAATTGTCGGAACTCGTTAAACGTTGTACGCGAATCCTTTGTACGCAGGAAGTAGAGGGAGATTGGCATTTCTTCAAAGCGAATCGCAAACAGTTGCTTGAAAATTTTTATTTGGCAGGAACATTTCGCAGAGAATTACGACAGCATTTAGAGGAAATTTTTAAAGATAAAATCAACGCGCTAGAAAAAAATTTGCGACAAAAGTTTTTCGCCTCAACGATTGAATATTTTACGCAGGTATCGACACTTTGCCGGAATCAGCGCGAATCTTGCTTGAATATTTTTCGTCAACATGCAGAGGATATTTACAATAAAATTGACTTCTTGAATCAAGATTTTGTTGTTATGGAAAAAATAAGCTCTGCATTGAAAAATTTTTATAATAATTGGCGATTAATTTGCCCTAAACAAAGCAGTAAAGTTTTTAGTTCGGAAAATTCTACGGATAATTTTTTAGATGATATGCTCGAAAGAAAAAATCAGTTGCTCGATATAACTTTGGATAATGATGCCCAAAATAATTTATCAGCGGAAAAATTTTTGCCTCCTAAAATTGGCAAGCCGCGTAAACATTCAACTGCAAATGATGATTTCTCTTTAGGCAAGACGGCTTTTAACAAAAAGAAATACGCAAATGCTTTGAATAGTTTTTCTCGTGCGGCGGCAATGGGGCATGTCGAATCTATTAAATATTTGGCGTACATGTACCAGAACGGTTTAGGCACGCTGAAAAATATTCACGCGGCGATTGAAAGCTGTCTAGATGCAAGTTGTCTTGGCGATAATGATTCAGTCAGCGAACTCGGAGGAATTTTTTGGAATTTAAAATGTTATTCTCGTGCGCTAGAATGGTGGCAGACGGCAGCAGAGCGCGGAGATAAACGCAGTGTTGAGGTACTAGGTATTACTGGTAAATTTAAATGAACCAAAAGCCTATATAAACGAATTGGAATTCTAATGATTAAAATTTCGTCGAAAAGTTCGGCGGGATTTTTTTTTGCAACAGTTGATTTTGAAGTATCGACGTGTTAAACTTAAATAAATCGATTCAAAGATAATTATAATCGCTGATTATGCAAAGGAGGATTTAGATGATTGATATTACCGACAGAGTGCGCAACAAAGATTTGTTGAGCAAGATAGTTAGCGCGGAGGAAGTGGCAAATTGGATTCAGCCAGGCTGGACGATTGCTTGCAGTGGATTTACGGCGAGTGCTTATCCTAAGGCAGTTCCACTTGCCCTTGCCGAGCGCATGAAAAAAGACCCCTTTCAAGTCAATATTTGGACAGGCGCGTCGACAGGTCCCGAACTCGACGGCGCACTTGCCGAAGTCAAAGGCATTAAACAGCGTCTGCCCTATCAAACGGACAGCAAACTCCGCCCCGAAATTAACGACGGCACTGTTGATTACCTCGACTTGCACCTCTCTGAAAGCGCACAACTCACCCGCACCGGCTTTATCAAAAAGAAACCCGATTTCGCGTTGGTTGAAGCTTGCGCAATTACTGAGGAAGGAAATTTAATCCCGACGACTTCATTGGGCAATGCGGCAAGTTACGTTCAAAATGCGGATACTGTCGTCGTCGAAATCAACACCACGCAGCCGCTTGAGCTTGAGGGTATGCATGACGTTTATATTCCGCTTGACCCGCCAAATCGCTTGCCGATACCGATTGTTCACGCCGATGACAGAATCGGCACGACGTTTATCCCTTGCACGCCCGACAAAATTAAGTACATCGTTCCCTGCGACGTGAAAGACCATACTCGCGACCTCTCGCCGATTGACGAAAACTCTAAGAAAATGGCGGCGTTCACGCTTGAACTTTTGCGGGCGGAAATTAAAGCCGGTCGTATGCCTAAAGGACTTTTGCCGCTTCAATCGGGCGTCGGCAACGTTGCTAATGCGGTTTTGGAAGGTTTCGTCGAAGGCGACATGACGGATTTGGTTGTCTACACGGAAGTTATTCAAGACGCAATGCTTGACCTTATCGACGCGGGCAAACTCAAATTCGCAAGCGGCACAGCGTTTAGCCCGTCGCCCGCCGGCATGGAAAGATTCTATAAGGGAATCGACAAATATCGCAAATATATTTTACTTCGTCCCGAAGAAATTTCCAACTCTCCCGAAGTCGTGCACCGTCTCGGCGTTATCGCTATGAACACCGCGCTTGAAGTCGACATTTACGGCAATATTAATTCAACGCACGTTACCGGTACCAAAATGATGAACGGTATCGGCGGCAGTGGAGACTTCGCTCGCAATGCTTACTTGACAATTTTTTACACGCCGTCGACAGCTAAGGGCGGCAAGATTAGTTCAATCGTTCCGTTCTGCTCGCATATCGACCACACCGAACACGACGTGGACATTATCATCAGCGAATACGGTATCGCTGACCTGCGCGGACTTGAGCCGAGAACACGCGCTTTGGAAGTTATTAACAAATGCGCACACCCCGATTATCGTCCGATGTTGCTTGATTATTACGAACGCGCACTTGCCGCGACGAAGAAAGCAGCCACGCCGCACCTTTTGCACGAGGCATTGAGTTTCCATACGCGCTTCCTTGAGACAGGAGATATGCGCAAATAAATCTGATACGTCAGGAGCAAATTTACTCAAGGAGGAGTTTTTATGTTAATGGTTAGGGACGTAAGCGATTTTATTCGGCAAATGCAAGGCGAATCAATTAAAAGCAAAGCCGGAATAAAAAAATTGCAGGACGCAGAAATAGACACCAATAGCAAGGCTTATAAAGTTGTTATTTCTTCTATGGAGCAATCGGCGGGCAACGGCATTGCTTATACCAATCCGCAGGCGATAAAAAACCGAATGATGAGCTACGATTCAAATGGAAATTGGATTAATCCGGCAATCGCTATGGGCGCAAAGTCCAACGGAAAAGCTTTTATCGAATAGAAAAAATTTTGGGGTTAGTGGGTAAGGAGAAGTTAAAATGAAGATTTTTCAAGAAGCAGTTAAAAGCCGCCGTTCAATTTACAAGCTCGGCAGAAATATTCCCGTTCTTCAGTCGGAAATAATCGCGGCGGTTGAGCGCATGACTAAAGACACTCCGTCGGCGTTTCATATGCAATCGGCTCGCGTCGTAGTGACAATGCTTGAGCATCACGAAAACGTTTGGCACTGCGCCAATAACGTACTCAAGGCTATTATCCCTGCAAGCAAATTCGCTGACACGAAAGCAAAACTTGACAGTTTCGAGGCGGCTTACGGCACGATTCTTTTCTTTGAATCAAGCAATATGATTAAGGCCATGCAAGATCAATTCCCCGAATACAAGCACAATTTCCCCGGCTGGGCAATGCAGGCTAACGGTATGTTGCAGTTCGCGGTTTGGACGGCACTTGAGGACTTGGGACTGGGCGCGAACCTTCAGCACTACAACCCGCTGATTGACGAGCCGATTAAACAGATTTTCGACCTCCCTGAAAGCTGGGATTTGGTTGCCCAACTCGTTTTCGGCGAAAAGTTGGAAGAGCCGGAGCCGCTTGAAAAAGTTCCGACGGGCACTCGCGTAAAAATTTTTAGGGAAATTTAACAGATAATATTTTAGGAGGTTTTAATGAAATGTTCAAAGTTCTTGGCGTAGACCACATTGGCATTGCGGCAAAAGATTTAGCGGAAGTCGGCGCGTTCTGGGAATTGCTCGGCTTGAAGTCGACCGGCGAAGAAACCGTTGCTGAGCAGAAAGTTACGACGGGTTTTTATCCTACGCCCAATGGCAGCGAAATTGAATTGCTCGTTGCTACGGAAGAATCCAGCCCGATTGCAAAGTTCATGGAAAAACAAGGCGGACGCGGCGGCATTCAACATATCGCATTGCTCGTTGACGATTTGGAAGCGGCACTTGCCGACCTCAAGGAAAAAGGCGTTAAGCTTATCGACGAAAAACCGCGCAAAGGTGCCGGCAACAAGATGATTGCGTTCATTCACCCGAAAGCAACTCACGGCGTCCTTTTGGAGCTTTGTCAACCGATTAAATAAGGCGTTTGAAAGGGTGTTGATTATTTAATGGCGACAGTTCAAGAAAAAATTGCCTTAATGCACTCCAAGAAGGAACATATTCTTCAAGGCGGCGGCAAGGTAAGAATTGATAAACAGCACGAAAAAGGCAAGATGACTGCTCGCGAACGTATCGAAATGTTTTTCGATGAGGGTACTTTCGTTGAACTCGATATGTTTGTTAAGCACCGTTGCACCAATTTTGGACAAGAGAAAAAAGAATTACCTGGCGAAGGCGTCGTCACTGGTTACGGTACTGTTGACGGACGTTTGGTTTATGCGTTCGCTCAAGACTTCACAGTTGAAGGCGGCTCTCTCGGTGAAAAACACGCGCATAAAATTTGGAAAGTCATGGATTTGGCAATGAAAATGGGCGCACCGCTTATCGGCATTAACGATTCGGGCGGCGCACGTATTCAAGAGGCTGTCGACGCACTTAGCGGTTACGCAGGAATTTTCTTCCGCAATACGGCGGCTTCAGGCGTCATTCCGCAAATTTCCGTAATTATGGGACCTTGCGCGGGCGGTGCGGTTTATTCCCCTGCAATCACCGATTTTATCTACATGGTTAAAAATACCAGCCAGATGTTTATTACGGGACCTGCGGTTATTAAATCCGTTACGGCTGAAGAAGTCACTGCAGAGGAACTCGGCGGCGCAATGACGCATAACACTCGTTCGGGCGTTGCACACTTCGCGGCAGAAGACGAAAAAGATTGCATTGAGCAAATCCGTTATCTGCTTAGTTTCCTGCCCAGCAACAACTTAGAGGACGCGCCTCTTGTTTACAATGACGACGACCCCGACCGTCAAGACGAGGAACTCAACACGATTATTCCCGACAATCCCAACGCGCCTTACGACATGAAAGACGTTATTCGCATGATTGTCGACAACGGCGAATTCTACGAAGTTCATCAGCACTTCGCAACGAATATTATCACATGCTTTGCGCGTTTCGGTGGACGCAGTGTTGGCATTATCGCGAATCAGCCGGCGGTTATGGCGGGTTGCTTAGACGTTGACGCCTCTGATAAATCTGCGCGGTTTATTCGTTTCTGCGACGCCTTTAATCTGCCGCTCGTGAATTTAGTTGACGTTCCTGGATTCTTGCCCGGCGTCGACCAAGAATATAACGGCATTATCCGTCACGGCGCGAAAATGCTTTACGCTTATTCCGAAGCAACAGTTCCGAAAGTTACGGTTATAACGCGCAAGGCTTATGGCGGCTCGTATATCGCGATGTGCTGTCGTGAATTGGGCGCAGATCAAGTTATGGCGTGGCCTTCAGCAGAAATTGCGGTTATGGGACCTGCAGGCGCGGCGAACATTATTTTCCGAAAAGACCCCGAAAAGGACAAGAAGACTGCCGAATACGTCGAAGAGTTTGCAACACCTTACAAAGCGGCTGAACGCGGCTATGCTGACATGGTTATTGAGCCAAAAGAAACTCGTCCGCTCATTATCACGGCGTTAAATGCCCTCGCAAGCAAGCGCGAAGTCGGTCCCGCTAAAAAACACGGCAACATTCCGCTCTAAGGAGGAGTTACTGTGGCTGAAAAAATTAAACCGGAAATTATCGCGGCAATCACGGCGGCGGTTCAAGCTGTATGTGGCGGCGGTAAAGTCGTCGCAGTCAAAATTAAACGCAATGACAACTGGGCGTTGGCGTCCAAGATTAATCGTTAATTCGGAGGTAAAATTTCAATGGCAACAAAAAAATTCAACGTCACTGTAAACGGCACGACTTATGAAGTTGAGGTCGAGGAAGTAAAAGCGGCGGGCGGTGCACCGAAAGTAGCGGCTCCTGCTCCCAAAGCGGCGGCTCCTGCTCCCGCACCGAAAGCGGCAGCTCCTGCGGCGGCTCCCAAAGTTGCGGCGGGCGCAGGCGAACATTCAATCGACGCCCCAATGCCCGGCAAAGTTATCAAACTCGTTGCGGCTGAAGGTTCAGCAGTCAAAGCGGGCGATGTCCTCCTTATCCTCGAAGCTATGAAAATGCAGAACGAAATCACTGCTGACGCCGACGGCACCGTTAAAAAATTCAACGTCGCGGCAGGTCAAAGCGTCAAAGCCCACGAGTCGCTCGTTATTCTCGGCTAAAAATTTTTCGTAAATTAAAGAGCACGTTTCCAAATGCGGAGACGCGCTCTATTTTTTTATGCTTAAAGTAAACAATTAAATTCATTGACGTTAACAATCAGTCAATGTATAATCGGCGCGTTAACAACAGCTAAAAATTTTTGGAGAGGCGATAATTTTGATTGCAGAAAAAATTATTAGCGGCGAACGCCTTAAACCCAACGACGATTTAAAATTTTTATTGACGACGCCGCTTGAAGATTTGCAAAAAGGCGCGGCATTGATTCAGAAAAAATTTTGCGGCAAGCATATCGACTTGTGCACGATTATTAACGGCAAAAGCGGTCGTTGCGGCGAGGATTGCAAATATTGCGCTCAATCTGCGCGGCACAAAACCGGCGTCAACGAATATAACTTCTTGCCGACAGAAAAAATTTTAGAAGTTGCATTGGCTGATGAACAAGCAGGCGTTAACAGATTTTCTATAGTGACAAGCGGTCGCAATCTTGACGAAAAAAATTTTGAACGGGCGATTGAGGCTTATAAAGTTTTACGCGATAAAGTTAAGCTTGAACTTTGCGCCTCGCATGGTATTTTGACTTATGAACAGCTAAAAAAATTACGGGCGGCGGGCGTTAAGCGTTATCATCACAATTTGGAGACTTCGCGCAGATATTTTCCGCACATTTGCACGACGCACACTTTCGACGACAGAATCAGGACGATTAAACTTGCGCAAGCCGCTGGTTTGGAAGTTTGTAGCGGCGGGATAATCGGTATGGGCGAAAATTGGCAAGATAGAATTGATTTGGCATTTGAACTTGCCGCGCTTAATATAAAATCCATTCCAATTAACGTTTTGAATCCGATTAAAGGGACGCCGCTTGAAAATCTGCCACTGCTCGCGCCTGAAGACATTTTTCGCACGATTGCAATTTTCCGATACATAAATCCGACTGCAAATGTCAGATTAGCCGCAGGAAGAAAATTTTTGCCTGATAACGGAGCGTCGGCGTTTTTGCACGGAGCCTCCGCCGCAATTACAGGAAATATGCTCACTACGTCGAATACGAATATCAAAAGCGATTTAAAATTGATTTCGGAACTTGGATTGACGAATAAATTTTAGGAGGAATGATTTATGAGCAGGCTTTTAATTTCGGACGATAAAAAATCTGTTATCATGCTGATTAGCGGCGGTGGAGCGGATATTTCTTGCGACGGTAAGCCGATGAATTTTCTTAAGGCTAACACAACCGACGCCGCGCAGGAAAAACACGTCCCGCAAGTAACCGTAGACGGCAAAAAAATTTCCGTTAAAGTCGGTAGCGTCGAACACCCCATGACCGAAGCGCATTTAATTCAATGGATTTATCTCCAAACTAAAAAGGGCGGGCAATACGTTCACTTAACCGCCGCCGATAAGCCCGAAGCTGAATTTATTGTTGCCGACGGCGACGAACCCATTGCCGCTTATGAATTCTGTAACCTGCATGGTCTTTGGACGGCTAAAATTGGCTAGCAGGAAGTGATTGTCATGTCAACCACCAACAATGGAGCAAACCTCGATGAGCGTGTCACGAGCTTGGAAAAGCAAGTGGCAGTCGTGGCTACAAAAGTGGACGCACTATCGGACAAAATCGACTTGGTTGTAAGCGAAATGCAAAGCAGTCGGGCGCGGCAAGATGAGGATATGCGAGAAATTCGCCAAAGTCTTAACAGCAACGTGCGCAATATGTTCATTACCGTCATAATTGGCGTCGGCGCAATGGTTGTTGCCGTTCTTATGAAGTAAAATATTTTTCGCAACAAAAAATCCCCTGCAACTCAACCGCAGAGGATTTTTTTATTATCGGAAATTAATTAGCACGTATGACAAATTTCGTAAATGCCGGCGCGTTTAAGCGTGTCAACGACGGTATCTCCAATATGCGCAACGGTATCTGCAACTTCAATTCCGACCGCGTTAAGAGCCTTAATCTTATCTGCCGCCGTACCCTTGCCACCGCTGATAATTGCGCCCGCGTGCCCCATGCGTTTACCTGGAGGAGCTTGACGCCCTGCAATAAATGCCGTAACAGGTTTTTCGGGCATATTCTCTGCTATCCAACGAGCCGCGTCCTCTTCAGCAGTGCCGCCAATTTCGCCGATTAAAAGTACCGCCTTAGTGTCGTTGTCTTCTTTGAAAAGTTGCAAAATGTCAATGAAGTCCGAACCTTTGACGGGATCGCCGCCTATACCAACAGAAGTCGTAATGCCTATGCCCGCGTTCATAAGCTGGAAAGCCGCCTCGTAAGTTAAAGTTCCGGAGCGAGAAACTAATCCGACGTGCCCTTTCTTTTGGACGTTGCCGGGAATAATACCGAGTTTAGTTTCGTCAGTCGTCATAATGCCGGGACAATTCGGTCCGATAAGGCGTGTCTTTTTGCCTTCCATGTAGCGACGAACTTTTACCATATCCAAAACCGGAATGTGTTCGGTAATGCAGACAACGAGGTCAAGTCCCGCGTCAACCGCCTCCAAAATAGAATCAGAAGCAAAGGGAGCGGGTACATAGATAACCGACGCCGTCGCACCGGTTACCTTAACAGCGTCCTCTACCGTGTTGAAAACGGGAATTCCCTCTACAGTCTGTCCTGCCTTGCCAGGAGTAACGCCGCCAACAATCTTTGTGCCATAAGCGAGCATTTGTTTTGTGTGGAAGGTTGCCGCCTTGCCCGTGATACCCTGCACGATAACTTTTGTGTTCTTATCAGCTAAAATCACTTTATCAACTCCTTAAAAGTAGTCTCTATCAATAATTTTGTCGTAAATGTAACCTTCTCGAACGCCCGAATCGCTGTAAATTATATGAAGACTTCCGAAACGTTTAGCGAGCACGTCGGCAATTACCAGTCCCGGCATAAACGTATGTATTCGTTCGGGGACGGTTTTCATAAGCAAAATTTTATCAGGAACAATTAATTCGTGGTCGCGGCGGAATCGGTGCAAAATGTCTTGAATACGTCGTACTTCCATACGCATATTCTGCCGCGTCATACCGTACATTGCGTTGTAAAGAGCCATTGCGCCCTTAAACGTACCGCCGATACCGCAAATTTGCGCGTGGCTTACGGCTTGAAATTCCTGCACCGCGCTGACTGTAGCTTCCGCCTCAGCGTACATTTCCGCAATCTCAACTGCACTAGGCAAAATGTGCACGCCCGTATATCGCGTATGAAAACTTAGCGAACCGATTGGCAGACTGGCTTTAACTCTTATCTCGCGATCTTTAAAGTAAACAATTTCCGTTGAGCCGCCGCCAATGTCAATAAGCAAACCTTTCTCGTCAGTTAGGTCGTGAGTCGCGCCGATAAAGTCGTAAGTTGCCTCGTCGTCGCCGCTCATAAGCAAAATATTTATCCCAGTGCGGAAAGAAATTTCGTCGACAGCTTGCGAACCGTTAACTGCATTTCGGAGGGCGGCGGTCGTAAAAGCGGTTACTTGCGTTATTCCAAAGTCGTCGAGAAAATGCCGGTATTCGCCGATAATCTCAACAACCTTGTCAATGCCTTGCCGCTGCATCACGCCGTCGCGCACATATGACGCAAGCCCGACGGTGTGTTTTCTTTTCATTAGCATTTCGACGCGGTCGCCGTCAATTTCGTAAACTGCCATGCGTATCGTATTTGAGCCTACGTCAATCATTGCATAGAGCATTGCGCCCACCTCCTTGCCGAAAAAATATTCGGCGTCAATGCAGATTAACCTGCTTTAATTTTGAATTTCGCTTGGAGCTTTGCTAATAATTTTTCCGTCGCGGTCAAGGTAGACAACTTTAGCAATCCTCGCGTTGATAATCATGCGGCGGCAGAGTTTGCACGGTTCGCCCGAAGCATTGGAGCCGTCCGCGCAGTTCACGCCAGCAATATAAATTGTTGAGCCTTCCATTTTATTTGGGTCGGCATTGATGATAGCGTTTTGTTCGGCATGCACTGCAACGCACAATTCGTAGCGTTCGCCCTTAGGTACATGTAGACGTTCGCGCTCGCAAATGCCGCTGTCTATGCAATTAGTCTCTCCACGCGGTGCCCCGTTGTAACCTGTGCTGATTATAATTTTGTCCTTAACGATAATCGCTCCGTAGCGTCGACGCAAACAAGTTGCCCTCTTGCCGACTTCGCGGGCTATATTTAAAAAATATTCGTCCCAATCGGGGCGCGTATGTTTTTCGTTCATGATTCACCCTCCTAAAAAATTTTCAGCTATTATACTTTTTACGCAATTAAATCTTTGACGACTTCGCCAGCCATAATCAAACCTGCTACACTCGGCACGAACGCTACACTGCCGATAAAATCTTTCACGGGGCGCGGCGGCTCGTCCGACCAAACAACTTTAAGATTTTTAATGCCGCGTTCACGTAATTTCTTGCGCATAATTTTAGCTACGGGGTCAACTGACGTTTGAAAAATATCGGCGACTTTAAAGCGTGTCGGGTCTAATTTATTTCCCGCGCCCATACTGGAAATAATTTTAATTCCACGCCGCTTGCACTCCTCGACGAGAAAAATTTTCGACGTCAACGTGTCAATCGCGTCAACTACATAATCGTATTGGCAAATAAAAAAATTCTCGACGGGTTCGCCGAGTAATAAAAATTTCTGAATTGCATCGACCTGCGCGGCAGGATTTATTTCGTGAATTCGTTCGCGCATAACTTCAACCTTAGACTTGCCAACAGTCGAATTCAACGCGTGAATTTGCCGATTAATATTTGTCGTGTCAATATTATCTTTATCAATTAAAACCAAATGCCCGACGCCCGAACGCGCTAAAGCTTCAGCCGCAAATGAGCCGACTCCGCCCACTCCGAACACTGCAACCGTTGACGCATTGAGCTTAGAAAAATTTTCCTCGCCGATTAAAAGTTTAAGTCGTTGAAATTTGCCGTCCATGAATTTTCGTCCTTTTACCAATTAAAAATATCTCAACTAGCAATGCGCATGCGTTGCGTACCGGCGCGGCGTTAACGTTAAAATCGTCGTTAGGTACGTCGCGACCGCTGTTTGTCAACTTTTTAAAAGTTGTCATTTGTCGTTACGAGGGCGGAAAGTGAACGTCGGCATTTGAAATTTATTTTCGGGTTGAGACGGGGGCTTCGGTGCTTCAAAGTTAAAACCTTTTGACACGGTAACTGTTGACTTTGGAACGGCGACTGTTGGCGATTTAAGCGCGAGGCTATCGGCGAAATCCGTCGCTATAATCGTCGCTTGAATCGTGCCGTTCATACTCTTATCAATAACCGTGCCCAAAATTATATTAACGTCGTCTTCTGTCTGGCTGAAAATGTAACTGGCGGCGGCGTTAACGTCATGAATCGGAAGCGTTTCATCGCCGGTAATGTTCAAAATAATTCCGCGTGCACCTTTTAGCGATTTGTCAATCAGAGGACTATGAATCGCCTCTTTGACGGCTTGTACCGCGCTGATATTACTGCGCCCAATGCCAAGTATCGCGTCACTCGACTCACTTTGACGGAAAATCGTCGTCATGTCAGCGAAGTCAACATTAATAACACCGATTGTCAAAATCAGTTCAGCAACGCAACGAATCGCCTGCCGCAAAACGGAATCCGCCGCATTAAAAGCCGCTACCATTTTAATATTTTTGTTTTCAGGGAGCTTCATCAAGTTATCATTCTTAACGACAATCAGCGCGTCCATATAAGATTGCATGCGGACGATACCCTCGTTGGCAATGCGCTGTTTACGAACGCCTTCAAAGCCAAATGGAACTGTGACGACGCCAACGGTTAACATACCGAGTTCCTTAGCTAAACGCGCAACGACAGGAGCCGCACCCGTTCCCGTGCCGCCGCCCATGCCCGCCGTTATAAAAATCATGTCCGCGCCGACCATAACTTCCTTGAGACGTTCGGAATCACTTTTAGCAGCCTGTTCGCCGAGTTCAACTTTACCGCCTGTACCGCGTCCTCTAGTAATATTTTCGCCAATTTGCACCGTTCTAATTTTTTCTTTAGAATATCTTAGCGCGTGCACGTCGGTATTTACCGCGATTAATTCAATCTCCAGAAAATCACTTTCAGCAATTCTGTTGAGGACGCTATTACCGCCGCCGCCCACGCCGATTACTTTTATCGTGACGAGGGCTTTTTTAATCGCCGCATCGTCAGCCGCCTTTTGTTGTTCTCTATTCAGGCGAAGTTTTTTTAACGCCTCCTTAATTGCCGCATCGTTAGCCCCCATAAACTTTCTTCCCTTTCTCAAAAAGTTTTTGCTAATTTTCGCCGCGCAGATTTATTTTCCTTCATTAATAATTTTGCACTGGCAATTTCTCATAACGTCAAGGGCTTTTTGATGAGCGTCGGGGGAACTGCCCGCACAACAAGCGGCGTCGATTTGAACGCGCTGTTCCGGATAAAACGCCTTAACTAAAAGCGAGTTCGATACTATGCAAATATCGGTGCACACGCCCGCGAACTCGATAACTTCATAAGGCTTGATAAGGGACGGCAACCGCGTTGATCCGAACGCTTTTTTCTCGATAACCGCCTTTGCTTTCGGCGTAAATTTTTGCAATTCGGGTATAATCTGCCAGCCGTCGGTTTTCTTTATGCAGTGTTTGACGGGCAAATTTCTGCCTTCCTGCGTTTCCAAGTAATTATCGGCGTGTGTGTCCTGCGTGAAGATTAAATCAATCGCGCCCTCCTCGACAATCGCCTCCAACTTTTTAACGAGACGCGGAACCATTTCGCGAGCCTCTTTTGTGCCGAGCGCACCCGTCACGAAATCATTTTGCATGTCGATGATAATTAAAGCTTTTGCCATTTTAAAATCTCCTTTTCTAACAGCTAGCCACTTATTTTTAAGCCGACAGCGCACGCAAGCAACCCTGCGAATACGTTGACGACAATATTAACTAATGCAGAAAAAATTTGCCCACCTTGAATCAAAGCAAGCGTTTCAGCCGAAAAACTCGAAAACGTCGTAAAACCGCCCAAAAAGCCTACCGCGACGAATAAACGCACAGATTCAAATCGCCCCGCCAAAATTCCCACGACTAAGCCCATTAGCAAACTACCGAAAAAATTTGCCGTAAGCGTGCCCAATGGAAAGTTGCCAAGCTTACCAGATAATGCCGTCGTAACTAAAAAGCGTGATACTGCTCCCAATCCGCCGCCGATAAATACCAGTAAAAGCTTTGTCATACAATCCTCCAAAATTTTAGACTAAAAATTTCATACTGCGCGGTGATTAGTTAAAAAATCTTGTCAACTAAATCGCGTCAACTGGATGCAACGTCACGTTGCCCTCCTTGAACCCTGCGCGGGGCTTGTGAAAGAAATTTTCGCGCTGTATAATTCGGCAGTAAAAATTTTCAGCGAGGTGTTTAAATTATGTGCAAAGAATGCGGTTGCGGCGAAGTTGGCGGCAATACCCGTTTGCAATTCACCGCTAAAGGTTATACGCAAGAAAATGCGAAGGCTGTCGAAAAAAGTTTGCTAGGTTTGGCGGGCGTGTTGTACGTTCACATTCACGCGCACGACGGCGAAACGACTATTGACTACAACCCCGGTAAAACTAAGCTCAGAGAAATTTTAGGCGTCTTCGACAATCACGGCGTCGAGGCTGATATTTAATACCACGTTTTTTCAGCGGCAACTGTAGTCTCTAAACCGTGCCCCGTGTATAAAATTGTTTCATCGGGCAGGGCGAAAACTACATCTCTAATCGTAGTCATTAAATCGCGTCCACTGCCGCCGGGCAAGTCAACTCGTCCATAACTGCCGCAAAAAATCGTATCACCGACGAACGCGACGCCCTCTTTAGAACTGTAATAAATTGCTCCGTCGAGCGTGTGACCAGGCGCAGGAATAAGCTTGACGCTAAAATTTTTATTCGCGTCCAAAGCAATTTCGCTGTAATCGGGCAAGCAAGTCACATCGTCGAGAATAATCGAATCGCCAACAAAAGCGGAACAATTTATCGCGGGATCTTTGGCGTAGTAATTGCCGCCCTTGCTCATGCACACGGGAATTTTCAAGGCGCGTTGAATTTCGTTGACTGCGCCGATATGATCAAAGTGCCCGTGCGTCAGCAAAATTTTTTCAATAGTGAAGTTGCGCTCGTTGGCGATTTTTAAAAGCCTGTCAGCCTCTGCGCCCGGGTCAATTAAAAATCCGTGATTAGTAGCGTCGTCGATAAAAAAATAGGCGTTCTCGTCAATGACGCCGAAAACTTCCACAGTAAGAATCATTTTTCCCGCTCCTTTACTCATGCGCGTCGAGTTTGGCGCGTTTATTTTATTTTCGCGGCGATTTTCTTTAGCATACTCAAATCTTGACGATTCAAGGCAGGTTGAATTGCAGCTTGCATATTTTTAAATTGCTCGGTGAGCTGATTAATCGACGAATTAATTTTTTCCATGTCTGTTGTATAAATCGGATTTTGTAATACTTGCAAAAGTTTCAAGATATTTTGGAGGCTTTCTATGTTCGTCTCTTCAATCGCACGAAGTTTTTCAAATTCTTTTGCCAGTGTTAAATTGAGCGCGTCGGAATTGTCCATTGTATTTAACAGCGGCAAAAGTTCAACGATATTTTGGAGGCTTTCTTTATTGGTCTCTTCAATCGTGCGGAGCTTTTCAAATTCCCTCTCCAACGTCAAATTGAGTGCGGCAGAATTTTCGTCGAGGCTTGCAACGGTTGACTGAAATTCTTCGGTTAATTCGGCGAATTGCGTTAAGTGAGCGAGGTCGGCAAGCAACACACGAATCACTTGCATATTATCTTGTACGAGTTGCGCGGCAGCGTTTACGGAATTCATTGCCGTAATATTAACTTCGGAAGTTTCGATAATTTTACTGCGGAGCTGTTGGAATTGAACTTCCATGCGTTGATGATTTTCTTCTGTTGCCTGCGCGGACTTGACGAGTGCACGCCTTAAACTTATCGCCGCCAAAAGAGCACTACCCGCGCCGATAAGACAGCCAGCAATATCATTCAACTTCAATAACGCGCCTAAACTAACCAGCGCGAAAAACAATGCGCCCGCATAAGCGTTTTCACTGTCAGTCATTTTCCAGCCTCCGCTTAAAAACTTTTCGCGATTTTAACATTAAATTATTTTAGTTGCAAGACTGTTGCCTTGACAGAGTTTAGCCGCTGTGATAAACTTTTGCGCGTTAAGCAGAAGCCTGCGCTTCTCACCCGTCGACCTTAAATGAGTTGGCGCGGTCGCAAGGAATTTTTCTATGGGAATCGCGGGTGGCTTACAAGCCGCCTTTAATTTTTTTTCAACGCGCCACAGGAGGTGTATTTCAATTAGTAGGGACACTTTGAGAATCAATGAGGAGATTCGTATTCGCGAAGTTCGAGTTACCGACGCGAACGGAGAACAACTCGGCGTTATGCTGACGCGGGACGCGCTTAGACTTGCCGAAGAAAAACATCTTGACTTGGTGGAAGTCGCGCCCAAAGCAAGACCGCCGGTGTGCCGCATTATGGATTTCGGCAAATATCGTTATGAACAGCAAAAGCGCGAAAAGGAAGTCCGCAAAAAGCAGAAAATCATCACGATTAAGGAAGTCAAGCTCCGTCCCAACATCGAGCAACACGACTTTGAAGTCAAGCTCAAAAACGCGCAACGCTTCATAGAAGAGGGCAACAAAGTCAAAGTGACAATTATGTTTCGCGGGCGTGAGCTGTCGCACCCGGAACTTGGTAGCGAAGTTTTGAACAAGCTTGCCGAGGCTCTGAAAGACACCGTGACGGTCGAGCGCGCCGCCAAGCTTGAGGGCAAAAATATGACGATGATTCTCTCTCCTAAGGCACAAAAGGCGCAAAAGACAAAGAAGACTACACCGACAAAAGGAGGGGACACAGGTGCCCAAAATCAAGACGCATCGCGCAGCAGCTAAACGTTTCCACTTGACTGGTAGCGGCGAATTCAAGCGCAACAAAGCATATAAAAGCCATATTTTGGAAAAGAAAACTCGTAAACGCAAGAGAAATCTCCGCAAAGCGACGCTTGCTTCAGCGGCAGACCGCGCTCGCGTGAGGAAAATGCTTCCCTACGCATGATTTAGCTGGTAGCTGTTAGCTATTAGCTTTAACCTAAAGAACGGAGGAGATTATCTTGCCAAGAGTAAAAACCGGCGTCACAGCACATAAACGCCATAAAAAAATCCTCAAGCTCGCTAAAGGTTATCGCGGCGCGAGGAGTAAACAATTTAAAAAAGCTAACGAATCAATCATGAAGGCGGGACAATACGCGCACCGCGACCGCAGAGTTAAAAAGCGCGAATTCCGTCGCCTGTGGATTGCTCGTATCAATGCGGCGGCTCGTCTAAGCGGCATTTCTTACAGTAAATTAATTTGCGGCTTGACTAAGGCGGGCGTTGCCGTCGATAGAAAAATGATGGCAGAACTTGCAGTAAACGACGCGGCGGCTTTTGAAAAGCTCGTTGCCATTGCTAAGGAAAATATTTGACGTGTAAATAAAAATGAAATCAAGCATAATCCCTACGGTTCAATCCGGGGGATTTTGTTTTTGCAAATTTTAATCTTTTGCAATGGAAATATCATTGTCGCGAAGGATTTTTTTTGTTATCATTAGAAAAAATTTTGGAGGGAAATTTTCATGACTATTATTGTAACGGGCGGCGCAGGTTTTATCGGTAGCAATTTTGTTTATTACGAGCTTAAGAATCATGCTGACGACAAAATTATTTGCTTGGATAAATTAACTTACGCCGGCAATCTTGAGACTTTAGCGGACGCGCAGACTAATAAAAATTTTAAATTCGTTCGTGGAGACATTGCCGACCGCGAGGATGTTTATAAACTTTTTGAGAAAGAAAAACCCGATGTTGTAGTAAATTTCGCGGCGGAAAGTCACGTTGACCGCTCAATCGAAGATCCCGAACTTTTCTTGCGCACGAACATTATCGGAACGAGTGTTTTACTTGACGCCTGCAGAAAATTTGGTATTAAACGTTTTCATCAAGTTTCAACCGATGAAGTTTACGGCGACTTGCCGCTTGACCGCCCTGACTTATTTTTTACGGAGACGACAAATTTGCACACGTCAAGCCCTTACTCCGCCAGTAAAGCCGCCGCAGATTTGCTCGTACAAGCTTATCAACGGACGTATAAAATCCCAGCGACGATTAGCCGTTGTTCCAACAATTATGGACCTTATCACTTCCCCGAAAAATTAATTCCGCTCATGATTATTAATGCACTCCACGATAAAAAGTTGCCCGTCTACGGCAAAGGAATTAATGTTCGCGATTGGCTTTACGTTGAGGATCACTGCGCGGCGATTGATTTAATTATTCGCAAAGGAACCGTTGGGGAAGTCTACAATATCGGCGGGCACAACGAACGCACAAATTTGGACGTTGTAAAAACAATCCTTAAAATTCTTGGCAAGAGCGAGGACTTAATCGAATTCGTAACTGACAGGAAAGGGCACGACCAACGCTACGCCATTGACCCGACGAAAATTTCAAACGAGTTGGGTTGGACGCCACAAACTAAATTCGACGACGGAATAAAGAAAACTGTCGCGTGGTATCTGGACAATCGCGCTTGGTGGGAAAAAATTATCAGCGGCGAGTATAAAAATTATTACGCCAAAATGTACGACAATCGTTGAGGAGGAATTTTTATGAAATACGTTTATCCTGCAATTATCAGCAGAGCAAAAGAGACAAAAGAACTTTGGTATATTAATTTCCCTGATGTTGAAGGTGCTTTCACTGACGCAAAATCCCTCTACGAGGCTATAGAAATGGCGGAAGATGTGCTTGCGAGTATGTTGGTTACTTATGAAGATTTCAAATCGGGGAAGTTGGATTTTTCAATGAACAACAGAATCGTTAAGCCGACGCCGATTGACCAAATTAAAGCCGAACCCGATGAATTTTCTACTAGCGCATTCGTAATACTTATAAAGGCTGACACCGACGCTTATAGGAAAATGCTTGCCGAGAAATTTCCTACATCGAAAGGTGCGGCGTGAAAAAATTTTTGCGTAGTGGCTATACAACGGGAGCCTGCGCGGCGGCGGGTGTTAAGGCGGCGTTGATTCTTATGACGACTGGCGAAATTGTCGACGACGTGGAAATCATTGCGCTTGACGACACGCCTTTAAAAATTCCCGTTAAAAGTGTCGAAAAAATATCTGAAGGTGTCCGCGCAGAAGTCATAAAATTTTCTGGCGACGACCCTGACATTACCAACGGTGTATCAATTTTTACAACGGTGCGCCGCATTTCCGGTAATGAAATTATTTTCCGCGCAGGTTTAGGAGTTGGGAAAATTACAAAAACTGGACTTCAACTTTCCGTCGGTGAACCTGCGATTAATCCTGCGCCGCGTCAACTTATAAAAAATGTCGCGGAAGAATTTAAAATCGGCGGGCTTGAAGTGGAAATTTCAATTCCTGATGGCGTCGAACTTGCAAAGAAAACTTTAAATCCGATTTTGGGCGTCGAGGGCGGTTTATCGATAATCGGCACGACGGGGGTATTGCGCCCCATGAGCGAGGAGGCTTTTAAAAATTCACTTGTTCCACAAATTGACGTAGCAAAGGCGGCGGGCTTTGACACGTTAATTTTTGTACCGGGCAAAATCGGCGAGATGATTGCAAAAAAATTTGGTTTTGCTGACGGCGCGATAATTCAGACGAGTAATTTTATAGGCTTTATGTTGGAGGCGGCGGTTGAGCGACAAGTTAAGCAAATAATTTTGTGTGGACATCTTGGAAAGTTGGCTAAAGTTGCGGCGGGAGTTTTTCATACGCACAATCGCGTTGCCGATTGCAGATTGGAAACTTTAGCGGCTTATTCGGCGGCGGAAGGTTTATCGGCGGGCGAAGTTCAAAAAATCCTCGACGCTAACACCACTGAAGACGCCGCGCAAATTATTTCGGCGAACAATTTGGAGCGTGTATATAAAAAAATTGCGGCGCGTGCAAGTCTTCGCGCTGAACGCTATGTTTACGGCGAGTTGAAGGTCGGAACAATTTTAGTTGATTACGCGGGAAATATTTTAGGTTTAGACGATACAGCAAAAGAGTTTTTGTCTTAGAAACTTAGGGGGAGATTTAAATGGTTAAAAAGTTTTTGGAGTTCTTCGCGTTAATCCTCGTTATGGCGACGGCATTGGTTGCCTACAGCATGACAAGCACGGCACCCGACATTCCCAATGTTCCTGGAACAGTTGACAGTTATAAACAAAAATTATTTGCCAAGACAAAAGAAGTCGCCGCCCCCGTGCTCAAAAAGGCTGGAATTGACGTGGAACAAGTACCAGAAGTAGAAGATTTGAACGTAGTAGAAAAACAAATGGAAGAGGCAACCGACAAAGTCAACGCGGCAACCAAAGTACTTTCAAAAACCCCGTAACCAGTGCTATAATAGAAAAAATTTTCTGATAAGGAAGCGCGTTAAGTGTCTGACGGAAAACTTATTTTAATTTGCATAGGCGGATTAGTTTTAAATCTGTTTGGTTCTTTGATTGCGGAAACTTTTGATTTGTCAATTTATCTGGACACGAGCGGAACAATTTTTATCGCGGCGTTGGGCGGCTATGCTCCGGGTATTGCGGTTGGTTTTTTTACAAATTTACTTAAAGCTTTCTTCGAACCGTCGCAAATGTATTTTTGTTCCGTCAACGTGTTTATCGCGATGTTCACAACATTTTTTGCGCGAAGAGGTTTTTTCAAAAACGTTGGCAAGTTGCTGATAATAGTCCCTTCGCTTACGTTTGTAGCGGGAACGCTAGATTTATTAATTGCAGATTTTCTGAACTCGACGAACTTTTTAAAGTCAGTTAACGATTTCGGAACGGACTTTACGGAAAATATTTTTACAGAGGCATTCGACAAAAGTTTTTCAGTCTTGTTAGCATTCTTGTTGTTGAAGTTGACGCCCGCGCAGATTGAAAAAAGTTTTCGCGAGTTGGGACAAAGACAAGCTCCGCTGTCTGAAGAAATGAAACGTGTCGTCAGCGAGGAAAGTTATTTATCGGCGTCGCTACGTACAAAGACGCTTGCAATTTTAATGTTGAGTTCGCTTTTCGCGTCGAGTTCAATCGCGCTGATAAGTTATCTTCTGTTTAAGGACGCCGCAGTTGACGAGCGGATTAAAACTGTCGACGGCATGGTAACTGTTGCCGTCAGCGAAATTAATCCTTATCAAGTCGACAACTATATAAAATTCGGGCGCGAGGCGGCTGGTTACAAAGATATAGAAGAAAGACTTTACGCGATAAAAAACAGTGCCACCGACGCCCGTTATCTTTACGTTTACAGAATTTTAGAGGACGGCTGTCACGTTGTCTTTGATTTAAATACAGCAATGCTTGAAGGCGATAAACCCGGACAAGTTGTTGAGTTGGATAAAAGTCTTTTGCCTTATAAAGATGATTTAATTGCGGGCAGACCCATTCCGCCGATAATTACCGACGATGAATACGGCTATTTGCTTACGCTTTACAAGCCTGTTTACGACGGCGCGGGCAGGTGTCAATGTTACGTCGCGATTGATTTTTCTATGGATATGCTCCTTGAGTACACGCACGTTTTTATAATTAAATTGCTAGCATTATTCGCGGGCTGTTTTATATTTATCTTCGCGATTGGTCGGGCGTTTGTAGAAAACAATATTATTTTACCGGTCAACACGATAGCATATTGTGCTCGAAATTTTTCTTATGACAGCGTGGCGGCTCGCGAGAAAAATATTGAGCGTATTAAGAGCTTGCAGATAAAAACGGGCGACGAGATAGAAAATTTATATCGCTCCTTGCTTAGGACGACAGAAAATTTTTTGAGATACTTGGAGCATTTACAACGGGCAAAAGTTCAAGTCGCCGACATGATTGGTAAAGTTTTCGCTATGGACGAGATTGCGCATAGAGATTCGTTGACGGGCGTTAAAAATAAAACTTCCTACGTTGAAAAGATTGCCGAGCTGGATAAAAAAATTACCGCAGGCGAGGCGGAATTTTGTATCGTTATGGTTGACGTGAACTATCTTAAGCGCGTCAACGACACTTACGGGCATGAAATCGGCAACACTTATCTAAAAAATGCTTGCCGTCTAACTTGTGCGGTATTCGGTGCGGAAAATGTTTATCGTGTTGGCGGTGATGAATTCGTTGTAATTTTGGCGGACGATAAAGTTTCGTTGAGCAAATATTTCGTGGCGCAATTCAAATCCGAAATGGAGCACAAACTTTCCAATGAATCGCTTGCCTTGTGGGAAAAAGTTTCAGCGGCGGTCGGCGTTGCAATTTACGATCCTGACAAAGATAAAAATGCTGATGAAGTTTTCAAGCGGGCAGATAAAGAAATGTACGAAAACAAATTGGCAATGAAAGCCGCGAGGACATAAACATAAAACGACGAAAAAGGCACTTCCCCGAATTGAGGAGGTGCCTTTAATTTTACCAGTTGTTAAATTATTGCCGATGGATTATCTTCCTACCGAACGATTGAGGAGTGGTGCACGCTCGTAAACAGCGCATTTGCCAAGCTCTTCTTCGATACGGATAAGTTGATTGTATTTCGCCATGCGGTCAGTACGGCTAAGGGAGCCGGTCTTAATCTGTCCGCTGTTGGTGGCGACTGCAATGTCAGCAATAGTTGCGTCTTCGGTTTCACCGGAGCGGTGCGAAGTAACGGTCGTGTAGTTGTGGCGATGTGCCATTTCGATTGCTTCGAGAGTTTCGGTAAGCGAGCCAATCTGGTTGACTTTGATAAGAATGGAGTTTGCCGCGCCCATCTTGATACCTTTTTCGAGGAATTTGGTATTGGTAACAAAGAGGTCGTCGCCGACGAGCTGGCATTTATGACCGATTTGTTTCGTGAGGGCAACCCAGCCTTCCCAGTCCTCTTCTGCCAAACCGTCTTCGATAGAGTCGATGTAATAGGTATCAACGAGTTTTTCGAGGAAGTCGATTTGCTGTTGAACGTCGAATTTCGGACCATTGGGATCCTTCAAAATCGGGTGCTTGCCGTTGAGCTGTTTGTAGTCATAGAAGTATTGATCGCCCTCTTTAACTGCAAATTCAGACGCCGCGCAGTCCATAGCGATTTTGACTTGTTCGCCGGGTTTGTAGCCAGCCGCCTCGATAGCCTTGATGATAGTTTCGAGCGCATCTTCGGTGCCTTTGAGGTTGGGAGCAAAGCCGCCCTCGTCGCCGACAGCCGTAGAAAGTCCGCGCCCTTTGAGAATCTTAGCGAGGTTATGGAAAACTTCTGCGCCCATGCGAATGGCCTCGCGAACAGTGGGAGCACCAACGGGACGAATCATGAATTCCTGGAAAGCAATCGGAGCGTCGGAGTGTGCGCCGCCGTTAATGATGTTCATCATCGGGACGGGCATTTTGTAGGTATTGCAACCGCCGATATAGCGATAAAGGGGCAGACCGACAGCTTGAGCACCAGCTTTGGCGGCGGCCAATGAGACAGCCAGAATCGCGTTTGCGCCGAGTTTGCTCTTGGTGGGCGTGCCGTCGAGTTCAATCATCTTGTAATCGAGTGCACGCTGATTGAGGACGCAGTCGCCTACGAGAGCCGGAGCGATAATTTTGTTGAGGTTGTCGACAGCCTTGAGGACGCCTTTGCCCATATAACGACCTTTGTCGCCGTCACGGAGTTCGAGAGCTTCATTTACGCCGGTGGACGCACCGGAAGGAACTGCTGCACGACCGCACACGCCATTTTCAAGGATAACATCTGCTTCAACCGTCGGATTGCCGCGGGAGTCTACGATTTCACGACCGATAACTTTCGCGATTTTTGCCATTACAAAATCCCCCTTATCATTAAAACAAAATTAAAATTAACTACAGCGCATTATATCATTTTGGGCGCAGTTTGCAAGATATTTTCTAAAAATTTTTTCATTTATCGGGAGCGTGTCATCAAAGCAAAAAGTGAATTTACGATACCAAAAACTGCATACGTTGAGAAAATTGCCGTCAATACTCCTTGAACGGGAAATTCTTTTGTCAAGTAAATTATTCCCGCGAACATTGCCGCCGCGAAAATTTTGGCAACGAGGAAAATTTTTTCGCCGTCACCTTTGAAGTCGGGATAATGCACGTGACTAACCATTAAATAAGCAACGATTATAACTGTTATTGGATAGACAAGCCCGAATTCTTCAGGCTTAATTCCCATTGCCAAAAATAAAAGCGTCGTCGTCGCGACAATGCAACCGCCCGCCGGAATTGCCAGCCCCATAAAAAATCCGTGCACAACATTTGTATTGACATTGAATCTTGCGAGCCGCCACATACCGCACAACGCGAAAATTATCGCCGCCGCCTTGCCGAGTAGTCCGTAATTGTGCATACAGAAAGCATACGCCAAAAACGCGGGAGCCACTCCGAACGAGCCTAAGTCGCACAGCGAATCCATTTCCTTGCCCAGTTCCGAAGCGGCATTTAAGGCGCGGGCAACTCGTCCGTCCATACCGTCGGCTATCAGCGCGAGCAGAATAAAAATCGACGCGTTGAAAAAATTCCCCTCATACGTCGCCAGTATCGAACACATTCCGAAGAATAAATTTGCCGCCGTGCAAGCGTTTGGCAGTATCCATTTCATTGCCGCCACCTCACTTTATTTTTCCGATAATTGATTCGCCGCCATGCACTTTATCGCCCTTCTTAACCAAAACTTCGACGTTATCGGGCACAACAATTTCCGTACACGAACCAAAACGAATCAAGCCGTAAAGTTCGCCCTTCTCAAGTTTATCGTCGAGTGTGACCCAGCTGACAATTCGCCGCGCCAAAATCCCTGCAACTTGAGTGACTGTCACGCGGAGTTTGTCGTTTTCAATGCCGATTAAATGCCGTTCGTTTTCAAAACCGACTGAATCTTTATAGGCGGGGCGAAATCTGCCGCAAATGTATTTTTGAATTTTAATTTCGCCGGCAATGGGACTGCGGTTGACGTGGACATCAAAAACCGACAAAAAGATTATAACCTTGCGGCAACAGGGTGATTTAACAAAGTCGTCGCCGTCGAGTTCTACCACATCTTGGACAGTGCCGTCAGCGGGCGAGACTATTAAATTTTCGTCGGCGGGAATTTTTCGTTCGGGATTACGGAAAAAATAAATGCAGTAACAAGCGAGGACGGCGGGCAAAATCGCGGCGTAGGGACTTATCAGCACGCCCAAAAAAAGCGCGATAAGGAGCGCGACGCCCGCGAAATAAAAGCCTTCTTTGATTATACTCAAGTTTTTCACGCTCCTACTTTTAAAAAGTAGCAAACAGCGGTCGCGATTTGCCGTGTCGACAATTTAGATTTTGTCGCCGCGTCCATACGCAACGCTGCGCATTGCTAGATTCGATAATTTTAACTGGTGACTTTTTGTTTATGAACTTTCCAAACGAATTTCGGCAAGGCGAGTAATCTTCCTGCGCGGCTGGGTTGCAACATTGCGCGGAAAAGCCATTCGAGACGAGCTTTTTGCATCCATAACGGCGCACGCTTGACGACACCCGCCATTACGTCGAAAGTTCCGCCAACGCCGATTGACACGGGAATTTTAAGTTCGTCTTTGTATTTGAATAGCCATTTTTCCTGCTTAGGTACGCCCAATGCCGCCAATAAAATATCTGCGCGGGAATTTTTTATCTGCGAAATAATTTCCGGCTCATCGGCGGCTTTAAAGTAACCGTCGCGCGTTCCGATGATTTTTATGCCGGGATAAAGTGATTCGGCTTTTAATTTGGCTTTATCGGCGATACCGGGCGCGGCTCCGAACAGGAAAAATTTTATATCCCGCGCAGGCGCAATCTTCATTAGCTCTTGAACTAAGTCGAAACCGGCGACACGTTCCGGCATAAATTTTCCGAGGTGACGCGCCGCCCAAACCGTTCCTGCGCCGTCAGGTACAACTAAGTTTGCCGCGTTTAAAATTTTTTTTAATTCAGCGTCGTGCGTGGCGTTCAAAAGCATTTCGGCATTGGCAGTTGCGATTATCGACGGATTTTTTTCCTCGATTAAATTTACCACGCGCTCGACAGCTTGAGCCATTGTCACCGCGTCAACCTTCACGCCTAAAATTTCTACTCGTTCAATCATTGAAAAGCTCCCGAAAAATTCCGTTCTCTAAGTCTTTAATGTTATACAATGTGTTGAGAACGAGAAAAGTTTCTTTTAAATTTTTTCGCGCAGATTTCCAACCGTTGCCGTCGGTTATCCAAACGAATTTAAAGCCGCTAATATTTTTGGACTCCTCTGCAAGCATTTTATAACTACGCGCCGTTTCGTTGAGTTTGGAACCGCCGCTTGCATAAAAATTCGTTTCGATACCAAAAACGTTGTTGGAATTCTTAACGACAAAATCAAAACGCTTGGTTGAAGTTCCCTCAGCGGAAATTGTAGACAAGTCAAGCTCGAAAATCTTTTCCACGTCAGCAAGATACATTTCCTTATGATAAGTAACGACCGCTTCAATCAAAAATTTTTCTACGAGATTTTCCATTTGATGACCGTCGCGATTTTTCCTGCCGTTTGAATCTAGTCCGACTTCAATGCCCGTCACGTAATCATACAAATTGGCAATAATATGATTCTGCAACAAGTCGAAAAGTCCAGTCGCCCGCATGAAATATTTATATTGCTCAACAGATTGTGCCGGCTTGTCGAAACGATAATTCACGTCGCGACAAAAAATTTCTTCTGCGCGGACAGATAAAAGAATCGGAATTGCTTTCAAGCACGCGGGGTATTTTGCCAAAAGATTTTCAAAGTCGCGTTCAATATTTTTGGAACCAACCAGCGAATTCAAAAGATAAATTTCAGGCTTGAGTCGCTCGGCATTTTCGTAAACCTTTGCAAAGTCGGTGTAATAATCGTAATCGTTAATCGAGGCGCGAAAAGTTTTAAGCCAATCCTCAAAGTTTCTGCTCATCAGCGCGTATCAACCTTTCCTTAGCAAGTGCAATGAAGTCGCGGTCGTTGTCAATCCCGATAAATTTTCTTCCCAAAAATTTGCAAGCGACGCCCGTCGTGCCCGAACCGCAGAACGGGTCTAAAACTAAATCGCCCTCACGAGTGGACGACAGCAAAATTTTTTTCAACAAGTAAAGCGGCTTTTGCGTCGGGTGCTTGCCGAAAATTTTTTCGCGTTGGGGCGTCAAAGCTCCCTCCCAAACGTCTTTCATTTGCTTGCCGCCGTTCAGTTCTTTCATAAGCTCGTAGTTGAAAAAATGCTTAGCGTTAGCATTTTTTTTTGCCCAAAGAATCGTCTCGGTGCTGTGCGTAAAATATTTGCAAGACAAATTTGGCGGCGGATTAGTCTTTTGCCACGTGATATTGTTAATAATTTTGAAACCCTCTTGCTCAAGAGCCATGCCAACCGAATAAATGTTGTGGAGCGTCCCGCTAATCCAAATCGTTCCGTTCGGCTTGAGAATTTTTTTGCAAAGGCTAATCCAGCGTCGATTAAATTCGTGCTTATCCTCAAGCGTAGAAAGTTTATCCCATTTGCCTTTGTTTACCGAAGTCATTTTACCGCCTTTGCAAGTTATGCCACCGTTTGACAGGAAATATGGCGGGTCGGCAAAAATCACATCGACAAATTCGGCTGAAAAACTTTCTAATAACTCTAACGAATTAGCAAAATAAAGCGTAGAATTTTCGTCTTTAAAAAATATGTTGTTCATTGTATCGTATCAAAAATAGAAAAGTTTTGCGCGATAGTACAATAAAGTTTTTTCGTCATAAATAATCACTGCCTCTTCTTCGTTGGTTTTACCACGATTTGAAAGGAAATTAAAACTACCTATAACACAATATTCATCGTCGCAAATAAAAATTTTCCCGTGATTCCCGTAGTCTTCTTCGCGAAAGAATCGAATTTTATCGATACCCAAGTTCGTTAATCAACATTTCGGCGGCTAAATCGCTATCCGTATTGGTATCATCGTAATTGGATTTTTGATAACCGTAATGAATTTTTATCGTGACATTACGATTGATTGCGGAACGAAATTCTTCGAGAAAATTTTCTCTGATATTATCCCAGTACATCCACGGAATCAACATGTCTATTTCTTTTTTGGCGGAATTTATTCCATTGTGAATTCGCGCAAGTACGTCTTTTGTTTCGAGCGGTTCAATACGACCGATTTCAGGAACATTCAAATAGACGGTGCTATTGCCTTTGTTCATGTTATCTTTGAATTTTTTGTTGTTCGCATTGACAAAAGTTCTGTAACGCAATAAGACAAAAAACATACTAGATAGCGGATAAAGTTCTTGAAGTTCGTCGTGCTCAATGTCGGCACGCTACGAAAAAGTTTTTTTTTGATGATATTCAGCGTCGAATGTTTGTTCAAGATATTGTCTTAGCGTTGTTGCCTTTTGCTCTAAAAACTGAAATCGACGATTAATTTCCGCGTCGGTAAGGAATTCGTCTTCAGCAGGCAATTGATTATTATAACAAGTATTAAATTCTATCTGAACTTTTTGATGCGCCGCATGAAAATTTTTCCATTCGGCAAGTTCTTCGTCGGTTGGCGCAAAATTTCTGCCATTTAATGCTTGAGCTAAGGAAATTACAAACGACAAAAATTTTCGGTTGATTGAGCTAATGTCCAATATACCGACATCGAGAAGATACGAAATGATCTTTTGTCCGCGCATTTCATCTTTAAATTTTTCTGCAACACAGTCAGCCTTTTTCCGCAACGTAAGTTTTTGTACGTTAAGCACTTGGTTGTACGAAAACACTTTGCTCACAACGGCGTTTGAAAGCGTTTCCTCGTCGAAAGAATCGCAATCGGCACGCTCACGGAGCTCTTGAATTAAAAGGTTATTGAGCTTGACGCGGTCAAGATTTTTCAAGCATTCAAAATTTTTCCCGTAAAGATGAAACAAATCGCGAACTTCCATGTCGATTCGTTTGTCTTTTTTTAAAAACTCACTGACGAAATTAAACGCCTTAGCTACACCCTTCCCAAGTTGTTCACCTGCGCGAAACAGCAAATTTTTTTCGTCATAGTTTGAGATACTGCAACGACTTTTGCTATTGATTCGGGCGTTGCTCTTTGCAATGGGATAAAAATATTCATTACTACTTACTCCACCGTCACGGATTTCGCCAAATTGCGCGGCTTGTCCACGTCGCAACCTCTGGTTATCGCCGCGTAGTAAGCTAAAAGTTGCAAAGGTACAACCGTCAACAGCGGGATTAAAAGTTCGTCAGTTTCCGGCACAAAGATAACGTGGTCAAGATATTTTTCAAGTTCGGTATCACCCGCCGCCGCAATTCCAATAACAATCGCGTCACGAGCTTTGACTTCCTTAATATTAGATAAAGTTTTTTCGTAGACACTTTTTTGAGTGGCAAGTGCGATAACCGGCACTCCCTCGACGATTAAAGCTAAAGTTCCGTGTTTAAGTTCGCCCGACGCATAAGCTTCCGCGTGAATGTAGGAAATTTCTTTAAGCTTGAGTGCACCCTCCAACGCAACGTCGTAGTCAAGACTGCGTCCGATATAAAACACGTCCTCATTAAAGCCGTATTGACGCGCAAAAGTTTTAATCGGCTCCACGTCGGAAAGCGTCTCGCTAATCTGCGCGGGGATTTTTTTCAAGCGGCAAATCAATTCGCGAATTCTTTCAGCGGGAAGAGTTCCGCAAATCTGCGCCATATACAACGCCAACATGAACATTAAAATTAATTGCGTGGTATAAGCTTTAGTCGAGGCGACGGCAATTTCGGGACCTGCCCACGTGTGAATTACTTGATGAGCCTCGCGGGCAATCGACGAGCCAACGACGTTAGTTATCGCTAAAGTTTTCGCGCCGAGCCGTTTAGATTCTTTCAACGCGGCAAGAGTATCTGACGTTTCACCGGATTGACTTACGACGATAACCAAAGTTTTTTCGTCAACAATCGGGTCGCGATAACGGTATTCGCTAGCCAAATCCACTTCAACCAATTTGCGCGCAAGCTTTTCGATATAAAATTTCCCGACAAGCCCCGCATGATACGCCGTGCCGCACGCCACGATATAAATTTTGTCGACGCCGTCTAAGAAAGTTTTATCCCAGTTCAGCTCGTCGAGGACGATTGCGCCGCCGTCTTTGGCAATGCGTTTGCTCATGGTATCGCGAACGGCTTTAGGTTGCTCGTTAATCTCTTTAAGCATGAAGTGTTCGTAGCCGCCCTTTTCCGCCGCCTCCGCGTTCCAAGTTACATGGAAAAATTTTTTATCAACAAGTCCGCCTTGACGATTGAGAATTTGCACTGAATCTTTTTTGACAAGCGCAAGTTCGCCGTCGTTTAAAATGTAAGTCTGCCGAGTGTGGTTGATAATCGCGGGAATATCAGAAGCAATAAAATTTTCTCCGCGCCCTAAGCCGACAATTAGCGGATTATCCTGTTTAGCGCAAATTAAAATGTCAGGGTGAGCTTTCGCCATAAATGCCAACGAATATGAACCCTCAACTTTGCTTAAAACTTCGCGAACAGCCGCTATAAAGTCGCCGCGATAAACTTCCTCAAGCAAATGCGCGATAACTTCGGTGTCAGTCTCGGAGGTAAATTTATGTCCCTTAGCAATTAAATCTTCTTTAAGCGGCAAATAATTTTCAATAATGCCATTATGGACGACGACAAAATCTCCGTGACAATCGGTGTGTGGATGGGCGTTGCTGTCGGAAGGGCGTCCGTGCGTTGCCCAGCGCGTATGACCAATTCCGACAGTTCCCTCCGGCAAATTATTTTTAAGTTTATCTTTGAGCGCGTCGAGCCGCCCGACAGACTTTTCAATAAAAATATTTTCCCCGCAATCGACCGCTATACCCGCCGAATCGTAGCCGCGGTATTCTAACTTCGTCAACCCGTCCAAAAGAATTGGTGCCGCCTTTTTATCGCCAATGTATCCTACAATTCCGCACATGTTCGTTATCCTCCTGCAAAATATTGATATACCTAAGAAAATTACTTTTTTATCTGCACTTTATACGCATTAGTCGTTTTTATGCAGAATTTTATCAAAAATAGCGGCGGCGTCTTCTTGCATTTTCAGCGTATTGTGAACGTAAATGTTTTGTGTAAGTTGTGGATTCTTGTGTCCCAGACGCCCCGATATGCCTTCGGGATTTGCGCCGTATTCCGTCAAAACAGTCGCATGTGTATGGCGGAAAGAGAGCGCATTTAAACCTTCCTTTCTTAAGGAACTTATAATTCTATTATGGGGAACTATTTGTCCGTCTTCTCGCGTGCAGAGCAACGATATTTTTTCACCGACTGGAGGCGGCAAGCCTTTGGATTGTCGCTGAATATGCCCGTCCGATTCTTTATAAACATAAACGTAACTGTCGCCGAATTGTTTTTCATTTTCGGCTTGCTGATTCTGCCAACGCGCTAATTCGTCGAGTAAATAATCATCAACAATTATGTAACGCTTGCTTGATTCAGTTTTGAGCGTTGTAAAAAAATAGCCACGCTTGGCAATGTAGCGAATTTGCCGACGCAAAGTTATTTTTTTCGTTGCGAAGTCAATGTCGCTCCATGACAAGCCGAACACTTCACCGAGCCGCATTCCTGTATGATACAAAAGCAGAAGTGGAATATAATACGGCGTTCCGAACGGATATTTTTCAAGTAAGGCTTTAAATCGTTCAGGCGTGATTATATGACGCTTGACAACATTACGTGGCGCATTTTTCGGCACTTTGATATAAGCGGCAGGATTAGAATTAATCAGCTGTGCAGGACAGACGGTGTAGTTAAGAACACTATGGATAAAGGCATGTGCTGAAGAAATTGTATTATAAGCCAAACCTGCCTTTTGAATATCGCGAATCCATTTACCAAGCATGGCAGTGGTTAATTCTTGTATCTTTATTTCGCCCAAATGCGAGATAATTTGATTTTTCACGTATGTTTGATATATTTGCATTGATGACGCCTTTACATTATGTTTAACGACGTTATCAAGCCACGCCGTCATAAAATCTTTCAGCGAAATTGATTCGCTCGTTATTCCGATATTGCCGTGCAAGAAGTCATTATACGCGGCGACGCCCGCCTTATATGCCTCCGCCTTTGTAGGATAGCCACCCTTTTCTACAACCTTGAGCTTGCCGTCTACTTTTCCTGCATCAAATATGTAACTAAAGGTTTTGCCGCGCTTACGTACTCTTACCTGTGCCATTTCTTTCACCGCCTAAAAAAATTCCCTCCGCCTTTGGAGGGCTTTGTCATTCCAATTCGTTTTTTCCGCCAACTTGAGCCAAGCTTTATTTTCACGCTCAATCTGCTTAATACTTTTGTCTGGTGTTGGCAAATATTCAGGCAATGTACCGCCGAGTTCTTTTATCGTTTCGCGAACTTTGTTCCAAACTTGATAATGCGTAGAGTTCGCATTTTCCTTACCTTGAACATTTTCACGGCGCAATTTTTCATCTGTCTGTGTTATGCGGAAAAGGTTTGCCGCAAGCTCCGTACCGCCCATATGGTCAATTTTCACCGCAAAGTAAGTTTGCGCAAGCGCGATAGCCTTTTTGCGTGAATCACCATTCATCGCAATCAAGTAGTAGGCATAGCGCGACAGTTGATAATCAACTATTTCACGTTCAGACCCACTGCCCAGAGCAACCATTTTGCCGACGTTGGCAAAATGGTCATTAACCGCATTGCCGCTACCTTCACAAGCCTCTTTCGCTTTTTCGATAGAACTCTCAAACCTACGCCACTGCTTATATCCAAGAACTGATTGAAGTTCACGAGCAAGCCAATACTCCTGCCCGTATTCGTTAACCCGCTTAATGGATTCAAAGAGATTTTCGTTTATCACTTCTAAATTCGTCATTATATTCAATTCTCCTCCCCTCCGTTGTGGAGGGCTTTTATTCGTTATCCGTCATCTTTTGCGCGGCTTGACATAAAAGATTTTTGTAAAAATGCACATCATCTGCCGAGCGAATTTTACGCTTTATCTCGTCCTTATCCCCCGACTTTAAATTTATGTACAAAGTCATTTCGTCATAATTAAATCGGCAGAGCCATTTATCACATAGTAAAATTTCTAGCTGATTTTTGCTATCCTCGTAAGTCAAAGCTTGCCCGTTCAATGAATCATGAATTAACGTCTTGACTGTGAAGAAAGTTTCCAATCGCTCCATATTCGACGAATTATCCACTACTTCAACAGGAGCGGGTTTTTCTTCAACTTGAGGCTCCGATACTTCTGCCGCCATTGCCGATTTTAATTTCTCATTGGCTTTATCGCTGATTAATTGCGTAAATGCTCCTTTGACTAAAGGGCGAAAATCTTCAATCACACGCTGTGTTTTACGTCCGCTATATATATCTGTCATAACATGGACGATAAAACTGTCATCTGGCACAGTAAGTTGCTTTGATAAGAATTGTTTTATCTGGTCACTATATCTTAGCTCGTTGGCTTTTGCTGTTACTACCGGAACGTTAAACGCAGATTTTTCAAAGCGTTGCAGATAAGGTATGACATTATCTTTCAGCGACAACAAGTTCACTACTAAAAATGGCGACTTGTCCATTTTATTCAATTCTTCTAAGTCTGTATAAAACTTATAGATAATGCCGTTGGTGAGGATACCGAACTTTGCCGACGTTGTTGCAAAGTAGCGAAATAACTGCCCGCTGTGTTTATCAAGATTTTCTCCGCAGAATTTTGCCTCAATCAGAATTATAGGATTTTGCTTTTTATCGACGATTGCATAATCAACCTTTTCGCCTTTTTTGATACCAACGTCCGCCGTATATTCAGGAACGAATTCAAGCGGATTGAACACGTCATAACCGAGCAAGCTGAAAAATGGCATAATTAGCGACGTTTTTGTTGCCTCCTCTGTTTTGATTTTTGAGCGTAAAGTTTTTACTCGATTGCAAAATTCTTTCAAGCGTTCGGAAAATCCCATACCATTGCCTCCAAAATCATATTACCATGCTTGATTCATTGATTGAAAACGACCAATTTTGAAACGTTTTAACATGCTACGAATCATATTCCTATCTTCGACGTCCACTCCACGATAATCATCAAGCAATTCTAATTCGTCACTGTTTACAGGTTTGTAAATTTGTTCTGTATCGTCTATACCCATTATCAGAAGAGGCGACACTTTAAGCGCGTTAGCAAGACTGGCGATTTTATCACGACGCATGTTATCAATATCGCCTGATTCCCAACGCGAAACAGTTGCTTCAGTTACGCCAACTTGATTCGCCACTTGTCGTTGTGTTAGAGACGATTCATTTCTGCGTTTTTTCAACAATTTACCTACACTAATCTTTTCCATGCCGCTCACCTCCTATTGAGTGTTATTATACCTGCCAAATTGCGTTTTTGCAATGCCTTTAATGTTTTAGTAAAATTTATTGCGTAAACGTATTGGCTAAAAGTAATTTTTAATATAAAATTCCTTACGGATTTGCAAATGAACTTTTCATTAAAAAGTTATATGTTCAAGAAAAATGAATTTATAGCAATATTAGCACGAAAAGAAATGAGTGCTAACGATGTTGCAAAGGAACTAGGTATTGATAAGGCAACACTTTCACGAAAAATTTCTGGACAAAGTGACTTTTATCGCAACGAGATAGCCAAACTTTGTAAAATTTTAGATTTGTCGCCTGAAGAAATAATGCAAAATTTTTTGCTGAATAACTTACTTTTACGTAACAGTCAACACGAACGGAGGGGGGGAAGAAATAGACACGGCAAAAGAAATACTCGAAAAGCAGTTGCAGTTGCTCTCCGAGTTATCGAATAAAAAAGGACTTCCCCTGTCGGATATTTGCCCTTTAACAGGAGCTATATGTGAGGTTGCCCGTCAACTGAAAAAATTAATCGGACGACGATTTGACTGGCTTCGGTTCAGCTGACAGCGATTAGCTGATATATACATATGTGTTGGACAATATGAAAGAACGCGCCGTCGTCATGACGCCACCAAGTAGGGTTTGTTGGTAAAGTGCAAAAATAAAACACAAGCAAAATCTTTGGTAAAATGAATTTGAAAAATTCTCCAAAGGAACACGAAAAAATACTTGCTCGTTGAAATTGATTCAACCTTATGCAAGGTGCATCAGCACGCCGCCGGGACTCTGAAAAAACATGGCAATCAAGCAATAGGAGTGTAGCGCGGCGGCAAGTTTTGAATGTGGTATTGACCGGCGGGCAGATTCATGATTGTCAATGCGCAACCGAACTTTTGAGTAAAGTCAAACTGGAGGGCAAAACGGTTTTGGGCGACAAAGCTTTTTTTTCGGCTCGTATTGGCGATTTTATTAAAGAGCAAGGCGGCATTGTTAGTATCCCCGACAAAGCCAACTCGCGAACATTATATGAGAATAGTCGCCGCATAGCCACTCGTTATAACAAATTAGCTGTCTGCTTTCTCAATTTTATTTTTCTTGCTGCACTTTTGATTAAAATTTAGCGTTTACCAACACGCTCTAGAGATTTTTCAGCGAAGACGACGGAAGTGTTTTATAGATATAAGTAAGCTAAACTAAACTCTGCGCGAATAAAATTTTATCCCGTCAATGTGGCGTTTTTTTTATTAAAAACTGTTTAATACGCCGTCCAAATCTTCGCGACGATAAATTTTCTTGTAGTGTTGCAAGTTCTGTTGAACAATATTATCCAAAGTTCGCATACTTAACATTTCAACTGAGGCGCGGGCTTCGTTCAATTTTCTGCGACATGAATCATCAGCCGCGATAAATTTTCGTCGTCAAGTTTCTCTGCTCGGTTTATTAGAACGAATTTAAAATTCCGTCCAAACCTTCGCGATGATAAATTTCCTTGTAGTGTTTTAAGTTCTGTTGAATAATATTATCCAAAGCTCGCATGCTTAGCATTTCGACGGGAGCGCGGTCGTCAGTCAAAATATTTTCGCCAAGTGCGGGCGTTGTCCACGTGTCGGCAATGTGAATCATCAGCTGCGATAAATTTTCGTCGTCAAGAGCCTCTGCGCGGGCGTAAAGTTCGTTTAAAATTTTATCGTCCGCCGCCGCAAATAAAACTCTGTTCGTAACACCGCGTGCGTCGATAATTCTAACCGCAGAAAAATTTTTTCCAATCGTGTCAATCAAATATTCGTTGATATTGTCCGCGCCGCTTGCTCGCATATTCATGTTAACGACCATAACGCCGCCTGCCGCCAAATGATTCTTAACCAGTGAAAAAAATTCCGTCGAACTCATCTGGAACGGTGGCGAAATGTCTTGAAAGGCGTCAACTAGAATCACGTCGTAAATATTTTTGTCCGCTTGCAAAAAGGAGCGTCCGTCATAAGTCACGACTTCCACGTCTTCGGGCAAGTCAAAATACTTTTTAGCGAGTGCGGTAATTTTTTCGTCAATCTCAACGCCGGTTATCTGCGCGACAGGAAAATATTTTTTGCATTGTTCAGCAAAAGTTCCCGTGCCCATTCCCAATATCAAAATTTTTTTGCCGTCAGCGAGGAGCGGAGCCGCCAACGCATAATCGTAGTACATGCCAGTTAAGCCGCCACCTTTAACTTTGAGTGACTGCACACCAAATAAAACATTTGTCGAGAAAATAATTTTGTCGGGCGTTTCTTTAACTTGCAAATAATTGTAAATTGATTCGCCCTCGTATAAAAGATTTTTCTCCCAAAATGCAAAGCTGTTTGAACTCCCAATGACGCCGCATAAAATAAAAATCACGGCGACGACCGCGCAAAAAATTTTCTTAGTGCCGACGCTTACAAAATAAATTATTCCGATAAGCAAGAGGAGACCAGAAAATATAAAAAAAGTTATGGCGGTGCCTACGGTAGGAATTGTTAAGAAAGTCGGCAAAAATGTTCCAATGATACTTCCGATTGTGTTAAAGGCGTTGAGATTGCCGACGATGCGCCCGTTGTGTTCGAGGTTATCAGTTGCGTATTTGACAAGAGACGGCGTAACAGTTCCGAGCAAAAACAATGGCAGGACAAAAATCGCCATACACGATAGGAACGCCGCCCAAATTAAAAGATTGGTGTCGATAGCGACGATTAAAACTCCGGCGAGCGCGAGGATTAAATATTTTCCGAGAACGGGGATTGCGCCAATCCATAAAGCCGCAATTATCAGCCGTCGATAAAGTTTTGCGGGGTTCGCGTCTAAATCTGCGCGGCGACCGCCCCAAACATTGCCGAGCGCAAGCGCAATCATTATCGTGCCAATTATAATTGTCCAAACTATTTGCGACGAGCTGAAATACGGCGCGAGCAACCGAGCGGCTCCGAGTTCAACCGCCATTATCGACATTCCAGAAAAAAATTCTGTGGCGTAGAGAAAATTTTTATTTGCAAGCAGTGGAGAAACTTTTTCCATGTAGTTCAGTCCTTTAAAACTTTTTAAGAAGTGAGGCTTATTTTAGCAAAAAAAATCCCCTCGCGGTGTGCAAGGGGACAAAAAATTTTTTTTACTTCTTTTGTTCGGCGAGGAATTGCGTTAAAGTTTTGCCGCCGACGCCCCAATTATCGAGGTCGTTTTCTTTAACGAGGACATAAAAAAATTTTTCGTCGACGCCCAAGATTTCGCTTGCTGTCTTCGTGAGACCGGCGATAAGTTTTTCTTTCTGTTCTTTAGTCGGGTGAACTGCATCGATTGAAATTAACGGCATAATTACTCCTCCTTTAAAAGTTTAACAACGACTTCGCCAACGCCCGCTGCAGACGCCGGATTTTGTCCAGTGACGAGCCGCCCATCTTCTACAACGTGATTGCTCCAATTCGCCGCCGCATGATGAATCGCGCCGTGATTTTTAAGTTCCGTCTCCAAAAGAAACGGTACGATATTCGTAGCTTGAACGTCTGTTTCCTCGCCATTGGTGAACGCCGTCAAATTTTTCCCGTCGACAAGAAATTTACCGTCGCTGAGTTTAACGTTGACCAAAGCCGCAGGACCATGACACACTGCAGAGACAATTCCGCCCCGTTCGTAAATTTCGCGTGTAACTTTATCAATCGCCACGCTGTTGGTAAAATCCCACATGACGCCATGCCCGCCCGCAAAAAATATCGCGTCGAATTCAGTGGCATTCACATCATCAATTTTAATCGTGTTGTTAAGCTTGGCTTGAAAGTCTGCGTCGTCCCAAAACTTTTTGTTAATCGGGTCGCTAAAATCGAGGCTGTCACTGTCAATCGGAGGTTTGCCGCCTTTTATCGACGCCAACTCGTAAGCAATACCAGCCGTCGAAAATTTTTCAAGAGGGTGAGTTAATTCGCTAAGCCAAAAACCTGTTGGGATTCCCGTCGCGCCTTTGACATTGTTACTCGTCACGACGCACAAAATTTTTTTCATGTGCAACATCTCCTGTTAAAATTTTTCCGAGCAACGTGACGTTACATCCAGTGGACGCACCGCGCTACTCGATAATTTTATCGTTACTGCTGTGAATTAAAATTTTTCCGACAAGGTGATTTTTGCCGGTTGATAGTCAATCGTTTGCTCAACTTGAATTAATGATTCGGCTTGTTTACGAAAATTTTTATACGCATTAGACGCGAAATATTTTTGAGCCGCCGCCTCATCGCTGAAAATTATCATCGTGTGCAAAAAATTTGGTCGCGGTTGCTCGGCAGTTACGAACGCGCCCATAACGCCTGATTCCTCACGAACTGCGCGGCTTGCCTCTTCTGAAATTATTTGCTGAAATTTGGCAAGATTAGCAGGTGCAATTTCAAAGCGGCTAGTTTGAACAATCGTTCCAACACCGCGATTTTTTTGCTCCAGAACAATTCCATTGACGGGCAGAAGTTTCAAACCGGCAAGAATCGGTAACCGTTCAGCGCGATATTGTTGGAAGGCGGAACTTGTGCTGTGAATTCGATAAGCTTCGTCGCTCTCGTAAATTTCAAGCAGTCGCATTAAGTTTGGATTATTTTTTTCAATCGCGCCGTAAAGCGCATACGTTCCGGTTTCATTTGCAGTTGTCGGAGCCAATACCCTTGCGCCAATTTCAATCATCTGCGACATTGTGCCGGCGGTTGATTCCACGACTGCCCATTGCACACGCGGCATATTTCCTGCAGGCGTGTGGATTGATTTGGCGTCCGCCGTTGCTGTCAGCATAATCATCACTCCCAAAATAGTTACGAAAAATTTTTTCATGCTTTAACCTCCCAGCAAAGTTCGTGCGTTATCGATGTAAATTTTTTCCGTCCAACCGCGCCTTGCAAGTTCCGCGTCGAAAAGTTTTTTCCTGCCGAGTACGACTTGCGCGGGGACGTATGGATAATCGGTGCCGAAAATAATTTTGTCGAGGCTCGTGACTTTTAAGAGCATGTCGAATTGTTCTGGCATGGGGTCGCCCGCCGTGTCGAAGAATAATTTTTCAAAGTCCGCCGCGAAGTTGACTGAATCCATTAAATTCATTGACGCAAGCATTTTGAACATTGAGTCGGCGCGTTGTTTCATGTAAGGTAGGAACGAACCGCAATGCGGAACGATTATTTTCAAGCGTGGGAATTTTTCAAGCGTTCGATTAGCAAGCATGTTTAATACTGCCCGTGTGGTATCAGCGGGATATTCAAATAGTGCCATGACTTTGCCCGTGACGACATTTTTTCTTGGCAACTCCCGCGCAGGACTTGGATGTATTATTACGAGCGAAATTTTTTCGTTAAGTACGTTAAAAATCGGGTCAAGTTGTTCGTCGCCCAAATAAACGCCGTCGGAATTGCTAGCGACTTTTACTCCCAATGCACCAAGTTTTTCCGTCGCATATTTAAATTCTTCGATTGAGCCTTCGACGTTCGGTAAAGGTAGTGTCGCTACGAATCCAAATATTTTCGGGAAACGTCTGCAAAGTTCGGCGAACTCCTCGTTAATTTCTCGTGTGGCGAATTTATCGGAAATATGCGGCGTCGCCATTGATAAAATTGTAAAGTCTATGCCCGCCGCAATGGCATTAACTTAACAAAAAGTAGAAGAAATTTTATGATAGTCAGAAAAGG
>CAMJRX010000004.1 GCA_946408355.1 uncultured Selenomonadales bacterium | reverse complement strand
TTCGACAAATTCGACCCCTAACTTTCCTTACTTACACAATCTGCTTGACACTGCCGTTTGCGAATCAACGGATAATTATTCCCGCTGTATCCTGTTCAATTTTCTTCCGGATTTTATTAAACTTTTAGTAAAGCAGACAGCTAATTTGTTATAACGAGTGGCTATGCGGCGACTATTCTCATATAATGTTCGCGAGTTGGCTTTGTCGGGGATACTAACAATGCCGCCTTGCTCTTTAATAAAATCGCCAATACGAGCCGAAAAAAAAGCTTTGTCGCCCAAAACCGTTTTGCCCTCCAGTTTGACTTTACTCAAAAGTTCGGTTGCGCATTGACAATCATGAATCTGCCCGCCGGTCAATACCACATTCAAAACTTGCCGCCGCGCTACACTCCTATTGCTTGATTGCCATGTTTTTTCAGAGTCCCGGCGGCGTGCTGATGCACCTTGCATAAGGTTGAATCAATTTCAACGAGCAAGTATTTTTCCGTGTCGGATGCCAACACTTGTAAGATGTTATCGAAAACGTCGTCAGCGCACCATTTTCGGAATTTGTGATAAATGCTGTTCCAATTGCCAAATTGGGGTGGCAAGTCGCGCTATGCGGCTCCTGAAGACAATATCCATAAGATTGCGTTAAAGACCGTCAAAGGATTTAATCCTGGTGGCCCTGTCGACTTGGGCGCCGGTAACAGTGGTTCGATTATTTCTCGTTGCGCTTTTGTAAGGCAGTAGCGTTCGTGGTAAAATGAGTTTGACATAAGCACTTTCCTTTGGAGAATTTTTCAAATTCATTTTACCAAAGATTTTGCTTGTGTTTTATTTTTGCACTTTACCAACACTCTCTAGCTGTAATTCGGTTTCTTGCGCCTAGTGAATTAAAATTTCGTTAAAAGTTATTTTGCGAGCAATTTAAATCCGTGTGCTGTCTTTTTTTTTAACTTCACTTGTGATAAACTATTTAAAATATTTTCCGGCGGCAGTCGAAAAAATTATTAGGGAGAATTCGTCAATGGAGATGAGCACAAAAAAATATTATAAAACGCGACGTCGTCTTTTAGCTGTCGCGATTTTCTTAAGTATAAGTACGGCGGCTGGTCAAGTTTCTGCTGATGATACAAACTCCACAAACGAAGAAAACTCGACTGCAAGCTTGCAAGTTTCAGGTACAAGAAATAATGTTACACTTGACGAAGATATTTCTTCAACAAAAAAAGATTTTGTCGGGATTTTCGTCGAAGGCTTAAGAAATAAAATTATAATTCCAAAGGGCATGGCGATTAATCTTAGAGGTTTGAACAGCACGGGAATTTTAATTGCCAACGGATACGGGCATAATCTGGATATTTTCGGAGATATTTTTGCGACGGGTAATGCGGTTGAATTCAATTTCAGTGGTGACGAATTCAACCGTGCGCTTGTCGACAATTTTAATTTGCGGGGCAAGCTAACGGGCGTCAAAAACGCAATTTATATTGGTGAAAATTCTTTCGTTAAAAATATTAACATAAATGGCGGCGCAAGCATTAAAGGCAACATTGTTTCGGATTGGAAAATGTCGACTTACAATCCCAACTTGGTGACGAATTTAAATTTTAACGCAGACTTCAGTTACAACGGCAAAATTTCTGGCGCGAATAATATTAAAATGCACATAAACAAGGGCACGGCGTATTTTTCAGGTCCTGTAAATATTTTAAGTGTCGACGTTGGAGTTGGTGCAAAACTTTTCGGCAGTATGTTCACATTAAATAATATATCTGGTGTTAAAGACACGACGACAGGCACTTTTATAAATCACGGGACGATTGGCGCGGATTCGCCTGATACCAATTTAGTTATCAACGGCAATTTAATTTCCGACGGAATTTTACAGAAGGTTAGCGGCGGCAAGGCGGGTTTAATTATCGTAAATGGCAACGCTAATGTTGAAGGCTCGACAATCACGACAGATAGTTTATTGCCCAATGAAACGGCTAGAGTTTTAATCGCTAACTCAATCACCGGCAAAATTAAAAATCCCGCTGGAAAACCCGTTCAAATTTCTGCTTTGCTCACTGCTACGGGCGAAATTGTTGGCAATACTATATTCGTTACGACGCACGAGGCTGACTTTGCACAAGATTTGAATTCGCAAGAGGAAGAAACTCTCGACGCGATGAATAATATGTTTGAAACCCTTGACAATACCCAGCAAGGAGAAATGCGCGAGTTTTATAATTTGGAACCAGCTGAAGTCAAGGAAACTTTAACGGAAATTGCCTCAAATGATGCCGCGAAAATTATGAGCGTCGCTCAACAGAATAACGCCGTTGATAGAATGATTTCTTCACGAGTGTCTAAATTTTTTGTGCCGGATTATGTCAACGTAAATGTAAGCCCGATGAATTTTGCTGACGGCGATTCCAACGCGCCCGATATGAAGATTAAAGTTAAAGTTCCTTCGCGGCAAGAAAATAATTTCTGGCTCAACTACATGAAAAATTGGGGTTCTCTGCGCGGCGGCACGGATTATCACGGCTCTGTTATTGTTGGCGGCTATGACAGACCGATTTGTAAAAAGTGGCGTGCAGGAATTTTCGCGACTTATGGCACAATAGGTTATGGCGCGAATAATTCACGGGCTACGATTTACGATACGCGGCTCGGACTTTACGCGGGCTATCACAATCGGGCGAGTGATATTTATTTTTATGCTAATGGCGGGCAACTTAGGAATTCATTGCACAGAGGAATTTCTGCATTGGATTTGTCGACGAACGCTAAGTATAAGAGTCGCATTTTTGAGATTGGTGGCGAATATAAATATGACCTTACGCCGAAAAAAATTTGGCACATTAGCCCGTTTATAAATTTCCAGACGTCACATCTCAAGCAAAATTCTTATCACGAGCACGGCGCGGGCATTTATAATCAGCACGTCAAAGCCAGTAGCAACACTTACTTTGCGGCGCAGACGGGACTGGACTTGAAAAGATATTATCGGACGGGAATGTTAGGTTTTCGATTCGGCGTCAAGCACGGATTCACAGGGGCGGATCCCGATTTGCAAATTCGCTATGAAGGCGACAACGAACACAGCTATCGACTTCGCAATAAGCGCGACAAAACTCATTTCGTATTCAGCGTGCGCGGCGAAAATGAATTTGCTCGTGGTTGGTTTATGGGCGGCGAAGCGGAAATTCAATGCGGCGAACACGACAAAGACGTTACAGCGTCAATTATGCTAAGGAGGACTTGGTAAATGGCAGAAAAAATTTTTATCGTTGAGGACGAGCGACCAATAGCCCGCTTACTTCAATTAACACTCGAACGCGAGGGCTTTAAAACGGCAATCGAATCAAACGGGCGGCGGGCTTATGAACGCATTTTACAAGAGAAATATGATTTAGTTTTGTTGGACATTATGCTCCCCGAAATGGACGGTATGGAAATTTGCAAGCGCGTGCGCGAAGTTAGCGACGTGCCGATAATAATGTTGACGGCGCGTGATGAAATTCGTGACAAAGTTGAGGGGCTGGATCTCGGCGCAGATGATTACATGACTAAACCTTTCGCCGGTGAGGAACTTTTAGCTCGGATAAGAGGCGTTCTTCGTCGGCATAGTGAGCGAGTTCGCAACGCAGAGGAAACTCGTTACGTCGTCAAAAATATGATTCTCTATCCAGATCGTTATGAAGTCACAGTTAAGGGCGAGAAAATAGAATTGACGCATAAAGAATATTCGCTCTTGAAATATCTGGTGGAAAATAAACGCAATGTTTTAAGCCGAGATCAAATTCTCCAAACCGTTTGGGGCTACGATTACATTGGCGATACCAACGTCGTCGATGTCTATATCAGCTATCTGCGTTCTAAGATTGATGATAAATTCGGCGAAAAATACATTTATACAACTAGGGGCGTCGGCTATGCGATTAGGGATTAATTCGGCACGGGCAGTCAAAGTTGCTGAAAATTTCCGTCGGCAACAACGATTTGTAAACGACATGTCACACGAGCTTAGGACGCCACTAACGATAATTCGCGGCTACATAGATTTACTAGAAACTTGCGGCGCGTCCGACCCCGAACTTTTTAAAGAGGCTGTAACGTCCATAAAAACTTCTGCGCAAAATATGCAAAGCCTTGTTGAAAATTTATTGTTCCTTGCCCGCGCAGATCAAGGACGTCAACCTTTAACGAAAGTGCCCGTCGCCTTAGACGAATTGTTAAAAAAATTTATTGAAAGTTATCGTTCGCCTCGCGTGCAAGTCTCTAAGTTCGCGTCTTGCAAAATTTTGGCGGACGCAGAGTTCTTAAAGAAAATGTTAGCCGCTTTCCTCGATAATGCCTTGCGCTACAGTTCGCCCGATACCCCAGTTAAAGTTGAACTGACGGTTTCAAAGAACGAGGCGACGTTGAAATTTATCGATAAAGGCATTGGCATTCCGAAAGAAGATTGCGCTAAAATTTTCGACAGATTCTATCGCATGGATAAGGCGCGTACTAAAATTGACGATAACGAAAATTCCGTCGGACTTGGTCTTTCTGTCGCAAAGTGGATTGCTGACCGTCACAACATTAAAATAAAAGTTCGGAGCAAGCCCGCTGAAGGTTCGACTTTCACGCTGACTATTCCAACGATTTAAACTTAGCCTTCCAATTTTGGAGGGCTAAAATTTTTTTGCGTTAAAGGAATTATCGCCGCCACGCAGAATATAAAAGCAAACACATTCGGCAAGAGCGGAAGGAGTTGTTTGGTCATGGCAACATTCAACATCAGAGGCAAGAACATCGAAATCACCCAGCCGTTGCGCGAGTACGTGGAAAAGCGCGTCGGCAAAATTACGAAGTACTTCGACAACATGGACGAAATTTCTGTTTTACTCTCGGTCGAAAAGGACAGGCAGATTGTCGAGGTTACGGCAGAAGTGCGCGGAGGGCTTATTCTGCGCGGGCAAGAATCCAATCTGGATATGTACACCTCGATTGATTTGGTCGTTGAGAAACTTGAACGCCAAATTCACAAGCAGAAGACAAAACTCGAACGGCGTTTTCGCAATGGCGGCATGAGGGCGGAAGCGTTCGCCGAATCCAAAGTTCAAGTTGAGCGCGAGGACGAGGGCGAATATCCCGTTGTCAAGACAAAACACTTTGTTGTAAAACCTATGGACGTGCAGGAAGCTATCATGCAGATGAATTTGCTCAACCATACGTTTTTCGTTTTCCGCGATGCGCAGACTGAACAAATTTGCGTTGTCTATAAGCGCACGGCAGGAGCCTATGGACTTTTGGAGTTTGATGGCTGATTTAATTTTATTGTCGCCGTTGACGATTAAAGGGTTGCGTGTTAAAATACGCGGGCAATCGAAATATTCTAGTATCAAGCGGAGGGAGGGATATTGAATGGCCAATGAAGTCAAAGTTGGGAAAAACGAATCCATAGACAGTGCTCTCCGCCGCTTTAAGCGTACCTGTCAAAAGGCGGGCACGCTCGCCGAAGTTCGCAAGCGTGAACATTACGAAAAGCCGAGTGTACGCCGCAAGAAAAAATCGGAGGCGGCTCGCAAGCGGAAGTATCGTTAATTCTTATCGACAAACACAAAAAGCCGCTGTCTTCGTTGACGGCGGTTTTTTCGTGAATGGAAAATTATTTCTAATCTGCGTTTAACAATCTTAATTCATAATCAATAACGGAACGAAAAATGAAGGGAGACATGTATGCAATATGCCCGCAAATAAATCCTTGCCACCCAAGGACCGCACAGGGATAATTTCTATCATAAAAGTTTTGCAACATTTCGGTGTGAAGGATTTGCAAAAAATTTACGACGAAAACCCCGAAACCGATGATAAATTAAATTGGGAGAAACTCAGTAAGGTAGCGAAAAAATACAAAGTCAATAGCTCGATTATTCGCCCGACTGTTGATGAATTTCGCGAGGTTGAATATCCTGCCGTTGTCAAAATGCACGACGGCGCATATATAGCAATCGGTAGCACGAACGAGGACGTTGTTTTGGCGATTGACCCACGAGAAACTAAGCCAAAAGCTATTCCAATGAAGGAATTTTTGGAGAGCTGGACTAACGAGATGATGATTTTCTCGGCTGGCTTCAACTGGGCTTATTTTAAAAAGCAATACAACCTCGACTGGTTCTTAAGAGTTATTAAGCGTTACAAAAAGTCGCTCATGGAAGTTTTAGTAGCGTCTTTATTTCTTCAAGTAATGGCCATTGTTTTTCCGCTTATTACGCAGGTTATCATAGACAAAGTTATCGGCAATAACGGCTTATCTACGCTTACAGTTATCGGTTATAGCATGGTTTTGTTCTTTGCAATGCAATCGCTTTTAACCGCGCTAAAAACTTACATACTGAATCACACGACAAACAAACTTGACGCAATTTTGGGGACAAGACTGTTTCGTCACTTAATTTCATTGCCACTGCCTTATTACGAACGGCGGCGCGTCGGTGAAATACTTATGCGTATGGATATGATGGAGCGTGTCCGTAGCTTTTTTACAGGTTCCGGATTAATGGCTGTACTTGATGCATTATTCTCGGTAGTATTTGTTGTTTTTATGTTATTGTACTCAGTGGAATTAACTTTAATTACATTCCTAGTAATTCCGCTCTACGTCGTTCAAGTTTTGGCTATGCCAATTCTAATGAAAAAAATGCAAGGTATTTGGCGTGCAAGAGTAGCATATAGCTCTTTTATGGTCGAATCTATTACCAATGTTGAAACCGTTAAAGCGTTGGCTGTAGAACCACAATTCGTCAATAAATGGGAAAATTTAGTATCGCGCTATATTCGTACACAATTTGAAATGCAAAAGTTTATGCTGTTTATTACCGGCTATAGAGGGCTTGCTGACGGGATAGTCTCGCTTGGAATTCTTTGGTACGGCGGTAATATGGTCATGAATGGCGAATTAACACTTGGTCAACTAATTGCATTCCAAATGATCTCAAGACAGGCAATCGGACCTTTAACAAATCTTTTAATGATGTGGTGGCAACTTTTCCTCTTAAGTTTCTCGCTACGACTTATTGGTGACATTTTGGATACGCCAATGGAGCCGATTGTTCAGGAAATGGGCAAGCGCGGTGACGAGAGAATTGACGGTGCGATTGAATTTAAAGATGTTTCCTTCCGATACCGCGTAGATTTGCCGCAAGTCTTAAAACATATAAATTTAACCGTCCAGCCTGGTCAAAAAGTTGGTATTGTTGGACGCTCTGGTTCCGGCAAGTCAACTTTGACAAATTTAGTACAAAACCTCTATATTCCTGAAGAAGGTCAAATCGTTGTTGGCGGTATCAATACTCGTGAGGCAAATCTTTCGTGGCTTAGAGATCAAATCGGTGTTGTTATGCAGGAAAATTATCTGTTCAACGCCAGCGTGCGCGACAACATTGCAATAAGCCGCCCAACTGCTACTATGGACGAAATTATTCGTGCGGCGCGGCTTGCTGGTGCTCATGATTTTATTTTGGAACTCAAAGAAGGTTACGATACTAAAGTTGGCGAGCGTGGCGATTCTCTTTCTGGCGGTCAACGTCAGCGCGTGGCTATTGCTCGTGCACTGCTTGCCAATCCGCCGATTTTAATTTTCGACGAGGCAACTAGTGCTCTTGACTACGAATCCGAAAGAATTATTTTTAACAACATGGGCGCAATCGGAGCTAAGAGGACAATGCTTATCATTGCGCACAGATTGAGCGCGGTGCGTCGTTGCGATAAAATTATCGTCGTCGACAAAGGCGAAATCGTCGAGAGTGGCACGCATGAACAGCTGATGAATCACGGTGGACTTTATCGTTATCTTTACGATCAGCAAGAAAGCAGAGGTTAAAACAATGGGCAAATTTTTTAAATGGCTTACTCGCGGGGAAGAACGAGAAAAAGAAACCGAATTCTTGCCCGCGATATTAGAAGTAACAGAAACGCCGCCTTCGCCGACGGGACGATTGGTTATGTGGTCAGTTTTGCTTTTAGTCGTCATCGCGTTGGCTTGGTCAATTTTAGGTCACATTAACGAAGTTGCAGTCGCCGCAGGTAAGGTTATTCCTTCGGGACAAATTAAAACAATTCAAGTTAAGAACAAAGGCATAATCAAGGAAATCAATGTTGAGGAAGGACAACTCGTTCAAGAGGGCGATGTATTAGTTATCCTTGACCCGACGACTACCACAGCGGATTATGACAGCTTAAAGAAACGCGCCGCCTATTACAAGCTTGATATTCAGCGATTGACTGCCGAGCTTACACAACAGCCTTTTGTGCCGGAAGAAGATCCCGACCTTGAGGCTCACGATTTAGCGGCGGAAATGGCTCTTTATCAAAGTCGCACGTCCGATTATCGCACGCAACGCCAAAGCCGTGTGGACGTTATCGACCAAAAAATAGCTAGACTTCAGGCAACGCAAGCCTCTTATGAGAAATACGCGGAAGTTTTAGCTATTCAACAGGAAAAAGAAGCGCGTCTTATTGAGTTGAGCGAGCAAAACGCCATTTCCCAATTCCAACTTCTTGAACAGCAAAGTGCCACGATTGAATACGCTAAAAACGCTCAAGCAGAATTGGATTCAATTAACAGCATAAAAGCTGAAATCGCCGAAGCACAACAAAATCTTGCTAACGTCGACGCCGCCTATCATAAAGATATAATGACTGCGCTTGTCGAGGCTAAGAAGGAATATTATTCCGTTAGTGAAGCAATAAAAAAAGCAGACGAAGATTCGCGCATGGCAACGATTTACGCTCCCACGTCAGGTAGAGTTTATAACTTAAACGTTCACACGCTCGGCGGTATCGTCACGGACGCGCAACCTTTAATGCAGATTGTTCCTGAAGATGCTAAGCTTGAATTTGAAGTTTACGCGGACAACAAGGACATTGGTTTTATTAAAGTCGGACAAGAGGCAGAAGTCAAGGTTGAGACGTTTAATTTCCAAAAATTCGGCATGTATAAAGCGGAAGTTATGGAAATTAGCGCGGACGCCGTCAATGAACCCAGCGACCAATTACGCTATATGAAATATAAACTCCTCCTCGACCCGACGAGCAATGATATTAGTGTCTATGGACAACCGGCAAAATTAGAAGTCGGAATGAATGTAAGCGCGGAAATTAAAATTAAGGAGAAGAGAATTATTGACTTCTTCCTCGACCCGTTCCGCCGTTATACGTCCGAAGCTTTAAGGGAGCGGTGATTCATGGCGGAAAATAAAAATCAAAATCCTGATGACAAAAAAATAGTTCTCGCCAAAGGACAAGTACCGCAAAAATCCGAAGGGCAAGTTGTCAAAAAAAATGAGCAACCACGCGGTGAAATGGATCCAACATATGCTCTCGATACTGATTACGAAGCTGAGCAAGAAGACGGCGGCATTGTAAACGGTATCGACACAGGTATTGCCTGCCTTGTTGCCATTGCTAAATACTATAATATTCCCGCTGATTATCGACAGTTAGAACGCGCTTATGTCTTGAGAGCTGGTAGCGTTGATATTACGACACTTGTTAGAGCAGCTCGCGAATTGAAGTTAAAAGCTCGCAAATATGAGGGGCTAAAAGAAGCCGATTTGGATAGGCTAGTTTATCCTATTTTAATCCGTTTGCATTCAGGAAGAAGCGTAGTCATTACAACAATCCGCGAAGGAAATATTTATGTAATGGATCCTGCCTTCTCGCAACAACCCGTTAAAGTTGACCGATATAAACTTTTGCTGGACTGGAATGGCGAAGCGATACTTTTCACGCGCCGTTTTGAACTCGACAAAAAGAAAAGCAAATTCGGCTTTAAATGGTTTGTTCCGGTCTTGTCGAAGTATATGCCTCTTTTGCGAAATGTTTTATTCTTATCGTTCCTTTTGCAAGTCTTAGGTTTGGCGTCGCCATTCTTTGTGCAAAATATTATCGATAAAGTTTTGGTGCACAGAGCAGCAGACGCATTAGATATTTTAGTTTTGGGCATGGTTATTTGTACGCTGTTCCAGCAAATAATGACAGGATTGCGAACATATCTTTTCGCGAACATAACAAGCAAAATGGACGTGGTATTGAGTTCGCGTTTGTACAAAAATATCACGTCGCTCCCTATAAGCTATTTCCAAAAGTGGCAGGTTGGCGACGTTGTATCACGTATTGGCGAGCTAGAAACTTTGCGAAATTTTATGACGGGTGCAAGCCTTACCATTATTCTTGATATTGTCTTCGCAGTATTTTATTTCGCCGTCATGTTCCTGTACTATAGCCGAATGCTTAGCCTTGTCGTTTTGGTTATGATTCCGATGTTCGTGCTATTAAATTTAATCGTTGCGCCTATTTTTAAACGTCTGATTAACGAAAGATTTTTAATAGCCAGTGAAAACCGTTCTTTCCTTATTGAGACGATAACCGGTATTCATACAGTTAAAGCAACAAGTGTTGAAAATAATTTTATCCGCCGCTATGAAGAAATGCTTGCCCGTTTGGTTAAAGCATCCCTCGACGTTGTTAATTTGGCGAATATCGCGAACTCAATCGGCTCTTTTTTCTTTAGTATCTTCAATCTTGTAATTTTGTGGGTTGGTGCATATTACGTCATGGAAGGCGATATAACCGTTGGCGAATTGATTGCATTCCAAATGATTGCGGGACAATTAATCGGTCCGGTCATGCGTCTAATTAATCAATGGCAAGATTTCCAAAAAGTGCGCGTTTCTATGGAAAGACTTTCAGATATAATGGACGAAGAAACCGAGCCGGCGTTCAATCCTTCGCGCACGACATTGCCGAGCCTGCGCGGCGAAATTGCTATGGAAAAATTAGCATTTAGCTACACGGAAGAGGGTGGCAAAGTTCTTGATAACGTCAACATTAGAATTCCCGCTGGTATGAAAGTCGGTATTGTAGGTCGTTCTGGTTCGGGAAAATCGACGTTAACTAAATTGATTCAACGACTTTATCTGCCTGACACGGGACGCATTTTAATTGACGGCGTTGACATTGCGCAAGTTGAGCCGGCGTGGCTTAGGCGTCAAATTGGCGTCGTGTTGCAAGATAGTATGCTTTTCAGTGGCTCGATTGAGGAAAATATTCGTATAGCCGCTCCGAACGCTACACACGAAGAAATTGTTAATGCAGCAAAATTGGCGGGCGCAGATGAATTTATTAGTCAATTCCAGCACGGCTATGATAGTTTCGTCGGTGAACGCGGCGGCATGTTAAGCGGCGGGCAACGTCAAAGAATTGCTATCGCTCGCGCTTTGCTCTCTAATCCACGCATTTTGATTTTCGACGAGGCAACTAGTGCTCTTGACTATGAATCCGAAAATATCATTATGAATAACATTGAGCCGATTTCTCGCGGGCGTACAATGTTAATGATTGCTCACCGCTTATCGACCGTTCGAGACTGCGACGCGATTATTGTTATCGACAAAGGGCGCATAATCGAGGCTGGTACACATGATGAATTAATGAAACGCAACGGCGTCTATGCTAAACTTCATCAAGCTCAAATGGGATAATAAAGGAGAGATTTTTACGTGAATATTTTTATTTTGCACCCGTCATTCCCCGCGCAGTATTTGAACCTTGCGCCGTATCTGGCAAGCAATCCCGAAAATGACGTTTACTTTTTGTCCAAAGAAAATTCGATAAACGCACAACTTAAGAACGTGACACTTGCCCTTTATCCTAAACCGAGCGAAGAGTCGGAAAATTGGATTAAAACTTGTGGACCTTTGCGTCCTGCAGCAGAGGCTGTCGTCGAGGGGCAAGCCGTTCTTAGGGCTATGGAATGGCTCGTTAAAGAGCGCAATGTTAAACCCGACGTGATAATCGGTCACACGGGCTGGGGCTCAACGCTTTATTGCAAGGACATGTATCCTAAAGTTCCTATTCTCGGCTATTTTGAGTGGTATTATCTGGTTGAAGACAGCGATTGTTATTGGTGGCCTGACGAAATTCCGCAGATTGGGAATCGCATTTCAATTCGCACGCGCAACGCTCATCACTTAATGAATTTGGAACTTTGCGACGCGGGAATTACGCCGACTCAATGGCAATATTCGCAATTTCCCGAAGAGTACAAGCCTAAACTTAACGTGATTCACGAGGGCATTGATACGCGGTTTTGTTCGCCCGACCCAAGCGGCAAGCGTCCTGGACTTGTGCTTGAGGATATTCAGCTTAACTTGCCAGAAGGTACCGAGATTATTACTTACGTTGCACGCGGCTTTGAAATTTATCGCGGTTTCCCTTATTTTATGGACGCAATTCGCCACGTATTGGAACGCCGCCCGGATACTCATGTTGTCGTTGTCGGCAAAGATAGAATTTGTTACGGCGCACAGCTCAAGGACACAACTTATCTTAAAGAGGAAGAGAAAAAAGGCGGCTATCCAACTGACCGCGTGCACTTTGTAGGTTTGAGAAATCGCGGGGATTATCAGAAAATTTTGCGGGCGTCAAGTTGTCACGTCTATTTAACTCGTCCGTTCGTGCTTAGTTGGTCGTGTTTAGAGGCTATGAGTTTTGCCTGTCCTATGGTTTGCTCGAAAACTCCGCCCGTTCAAGAGGTTATGGAGGATGGCGTTAATGGCTTGCTTGCAGAGTTCCGCTCGCCATATCACATTGCCCGCAAAATTGAGGAACTCCTCGACGATCCCGAATATGGCAAAAAATTAGGTGCGGCGGCGCGTGAAACGATTCAAGAACGCTTTGAGCTGATGAAGTGCATGAAGGCGCAAGAAGATTTAATGTATCGTTTGGTTCGTTGAGGTTTTCGCGATGACTTTTGAAACATTTATTCCGGCGCGAGCAAAAACCGTTCTTGAACTTACAGGCGACGTTCCCGACGATTTTGAAACTACAGAGAAAAAATTTTTGGCAGTTCAGCCTGAATGTAAATACACTGTTGCTAAAGATTTAACTGACCTTAAAGGTATTTTTGAGGTAATTTTAGTTCAAAGTCCGCTTATCGGCACTCTTGCCAACGAAAAACTTGTTGCAATGATAAAAAAAATTGCTACTCGTCTCAAGCTCAATGGCACGCTGATTTTTACGCTTGATAACATAGGGCACGCGGATAATCTCACGGCTATTCTTGAGGGCAAGCCGCTAAAATATAAAGTCACGTTGACACACGACGAATTGAGCGATGCGATTGAAGACGCAGGTTTATATGTTTTGCGTTCGCTGAATGCTGCCCGCCCTACGCAAGTTAAAAAGACAATCGCAGACGTTGCAAAAACGGAGCTGTCAGTTTTCGTTTATATATTCACAGCTTACAAGAGCGAGCCGCCGAAAAAAACTTTGATTCAAACGTTAATAGGCGAGTCAACGGTTTGTGCGCCGAGCCGCGTACATATGCCCAACGCATTTTTTATGGCGGAACCAAACGTATTTATCGTGTCGTCGCATGTCGGCAAGTCGTATCGTCTATTTGAGCGCGAACAATTCGAGAACAGAATTTTTATAAATCAGCGTATGTGTTTTCCGTCGTTTGCAGTCGGACTAGATTTTTTTAAAGTCTTGCGCCAAAAGGAGATACTTTTTATCTCGGAAATGGACGATCACCCTGTACTTTGGGAGGAAGATTATAAAAAGACGGCGTGGATAAATTTCCGCGCAGTGCATGCAATTCAAACGTCGACGTCTTACTTAGCTGATTTTTTAAGCCAGTTTAATCCGCATGTCACGGTTTTTGCTAATCAACTACACCGCTTGCCGCCGCCGCGTGATTTTGACGACGAGTTTAAAAAGAAAAAGCCCGTTACGATATTTTTCGGGGCACTCAATCGCGACGGAGATTTTATCGAGCTGTTGCCAATTCTGAACAGATTTGCTAAGCAATACGGAAATAAAATCGCGTTTAAGATTTTGGCGCGGAAAAATTTATTCGACGCATTAGAGGCGGAAAATAAAACTTTCGTCGGCGACTTAGAAAAATACGAAGGGCAATTTGTTTCCTATGAAGTTTACGAGGCGGCAATTCGTTCGTCAGATATTGCGCTCCTGCCTTTGCGCGACAATGAATTCAACCGTTCAAAGTCGGATTTAAAATTTATTGAGTGTGCGGGCAATGGCGCAGTTGTATTGGCGTCGCCGGTTGTTTACTCAAAAAGTATCGAGGAAGGGCGCACGGGCTTTATCTATCGTAACGACCGCGAATTTATCAACAAGCTCAACTTGCTAGTTAAAAATAAAAATTTGCGGCGCATGGTTGCAGAGTCGGCTTATGCTTACGTCAAGCGCGAAAGATTGATGAGCCAGCATTATCAAGAGCGATTAGATTGGTATCGCGAACTTTTAACGAGGTTACCAGAATTGACAGCTGAGGCGGCAAAACGTATTGAAAAATATATTCCAATGTTCAAACAGGAAATCGCAGAATTCAGAGAGCGTTTCGCGCAAAATCAACAGTCGTTACCTTACAATGCTGAAGAAAATTCAAAGCGCAACGAAGAAATAATTATTCCAAAATAGGGACAAAGAATTACGGAGTTCTGGGAGTGTTTCGCACAAAATCAACAGGAATTGCCTTACAATGTTGAAGGGAATTTAAAGCGCAATGCAGAAATAATCATTCCAAATTGAAACTTTGCGGGGGTGATGAAAATGTCGGAGGTTCAAATTTTTTCCGGCGCAAATGCATTTTTCATGACGTTGACTTACGGCTCAATGATAGCAATCGCGGTGCTGGGAATTTTTATTGTGATATATCTTGGCAGTCGCAGTTCAAAGAAAAACGCCGGTATGCTTGATGATCTTGTCCTTGACGAACGTCAGCAAAATCGCGACGGTTACACGAGCGTCATTGACAAGAGCCGATTTTTAGGCGCGATTGGTGTTTGCGTAACGGATTTGCGACCGGCAGGAACAATTACTGTTGAGGGCGAGCCGGTTGATGTGGTGACGGAAGGCAGTTTCGTCAAGCAGGGCGACATTGTCAAAGTTATCAACGTGGACGGCTCCCGCGTGTTGGTTCGTCAAATTTAGAGAGGAGGTCATCTCATGGATTTTTTAATAGGTTCCGGCTTCTTCGTGTTAATGGGGATAATTATAGCGGCGGTCTTTTTACATTTCGTACCAATCGGCTTGTGGATTTCGGCGTTAGCGGCAGATGTTCACGTTGGAATTTTTACGCTGATAGGAATGAGAATGCGCCGCGTTCCGCCCGCCAAAATTGTTATGCCGCTTATCAAGGCAAATAAGGCGGGACTTGATGTCAACGTCAATCAGTTAGAGGCGCACTACCTCGCAGGCGGCAATGTAGACAAAGTTGTTGACGCTTTGATAGCCTCGCAGCGTGCACAAATTGTTTTGCCGTTTGAACGTTCAGCGGCGATTGACTTGGCAGGTCGTGATGTTTTGGAAGCCGTTCAAATGAGCGTTAATCCAAAAGTTATTGAGACGCCCGTTGTATCTGCTGTTGCTAAAAATGGTATTGAACTCAAAATCAAGGCGCGTGTTACAGTTCGTGCGAATATTGACCGTTTAGTTGGTGGCGCGGGCGAACCTACGATTATTGCTCGTGTTGGCGAAGGTATTGTTACAACGGTTGGTAGTTCGGAAATGCACACGGACGTTTTGGAAAGCCCCGACGACATTTCTAAAACGGTTTTGGGCAAAGGGCTTGACGCGGGCACTGCGTTTGAAATTTTGTCGATTGACATTGCAGACGTTGATGTCGGACGGAATATCGGCGCACAACTTCAAACAGACCAGGCAGAGGCAGACAAGCGAATTGCTCAAGCAAAGGCGGAAGAACGTCGCGCAATGGCAGTTGCTAAAGAACAGGAAATGAAAGCTTATACGCAGGAAATGGAAGCAAAAGTCGTCGAGGCGCAAGCAGAAGTTCCTCACGCAATGGCGGAAGCGTTCAAGGCAGGCAATCTCGGCGTCATGGATTATTACAATATGATGAACGTTCAATCGGATACAGAAATGCGCAAGGCAGTTAGTCAAGTCGGCAAAAGTAGAAAAAATATTCCCGCGCAGAAGTAGAAAAAATTTTTTCCCGTCAAAGCGGCGGGATTTTTTTTGCAAAATGCTTGCTTGACGAAATTTTTCTGTTAAAATATCAATAACAATAAAGGATAAATTTTACAAGGAGGCGTTCATATGGCTATAATGATTGGTAACAATAATAACAACCACTTCGATGCATTTAGTTCGCTGTCGTTCATCAATCGCGGCAGAATAGCTACTCAAAAAGAAGTACAAAGAACTTCAACAACCCGTCTTGATATTAACGACGCAATCGATAACGTTTCAGCCTATAGCATTGAAGAAAGTCTCCGCATTAGGACACGTGTCCTTAATCAAGTCAATCAGAATATCCAAGATGATACTGCCCTCCTCAAAACGGCACAAGGTCGGGGCGGTGCAATCGTTGACTCGATTAAAGAAATTCAGCGGCTGGCAGTTAGTGCAACCGACGAGGCAATCACAGACGATGACCGTCGTGTAATTCAAAAAGATATAAATAGGCTAGTCGACCAAATAGTTGAAGATTCGCAGATTACTTTCAACGGCAGAAAACTGATTGACGGCTCTTCCACGACGGGCAATCCCGCACTCGCAACTGTACTTAGCAATAATTCGTTGTACAGCGGCACAACCGCAGATACCGCGCTGACTGAATTGAAAAACCGCAACGGCGCAAATCTCGGAATTGATGCTAGCGACCGTATCACAGCTTCCTACGTCAAGGACGGCACTATCTACACGACAAACTTTTCCGTCGGCAATAACACGCTCGAAGATATTTTTGTAAACCTCAATAAGATAAACGGCATGACGTTAACGGAATCGGCATTTGTCGGCGGTGGACGCGGAATATTAGAAAAACCAGAAGAACCGCTAAATCCCGAAGAATTAAATCCTGGTGCTCCGCCAATTTTGGATCCTGAACCGGTTGAACCGAATGAGCCAAATGTCCAAAGACCTACTCAAGAAGTTGCACAACCTGATGAAGTTCCTGCCGCGTCAAGACCTAGCATCGTTCCCGAAGGATTCGCTACCCAACCAACTCAACCAAATGTCACGGAGCCTGTTGAATCAGACTATACTGACGCTGACGAGTTTAAGGCAGATATGGAACAATACGAAAATACTATGGCGAATTATGAAACGGACAAGGCGCAATACGAGCTTAATAAAGCGGCTTATGACGAGGCAGTTCAAGCCGGAGCCAAAGTTATTCAAAAGCCAACCGATGAAACCGACGCGCAATATCAAGCGGAACTGGACGCTTATAATGACGCTATTAGCGGCATGACAAATTACGTCAAGTATCAGCAGTATCAAACAGATTTGGCAAATTACAACCAGTACATTAACGATAAGACGGCATGGGACAATTACGACAGGGATTATGCGCAATACGAGAGAGATTTGGCGGCTTATCCTGGCAAGGTTGAGCAATATAATTCGGACTTTGAGATTTACAACAAAAAATATGCGGAATATCAAGCGTACAAGAAAGAATATGAGACCACGCTTTATCCGCAATACCAAAAAGATATGGCAAATTATGATTTAATGGCTGCCAATATTGTTAAACCCGATAATGATAACGGCTTGAGTGTTACGGCGCGTAAACCTGGACTTGACGAACAAATTTCTGGCGTTTCAATCAACGTTACTGACAGTTCGGGTAACGCCAAATCGTTTGCAAATGCCGCGCTGAATAATTTCAAGACGACGACTTATGCGGCGGACGCACGCGAAGATAATTCCGTTTACTTCCAAATCGGTGAAACGATTGATGAGGCGATAAATTTCGGCTTTAACGATATGCGGGCTGAAGCTTTCGGTTTGAAGGGCGCAAACGGCAATACAATCAGTATTTCTACAAAAGAGGATGCCGACGCCGCCTTAGCTACCATAAATAATGCATTGAGCAAGGCTACCGAACAAGTGCAAATGATTGGTTACTCTGAAAAGAAACTCGGTTATATCGCAGACGCTTTGTCGAATGAGATTAGCAATATCCAAGAACCGGATTTAATGGTACGCAACGCAGACAGGGCGAGAACATTAACTCTGTATACTTTAGACTTTTTCCAAAGAGACAGAATGGAATCAATGTTGGCAATAGCGAATCAACATTCAAGCGCAGTGCTGGCACTCTTAAGATAGAATCGTAAATTTTCTAGTTAATTTCGCAGGTTGATTCTGACTTGCGAAATTTTTTTATGCGTCGGAGGTTGTTAAAGACTTAAAGCTTCGATATAATTTTGCTTAGAAAAATTTTTGGAGAGAATACGATTTGAAACTTTACAGGTACAGGACGATTAAGAGCGCGTTGTTGGAATTGGATAACGGCACGTTTTATTTCGCGGATCCAAAAGAATTAAACGACCCGCTCGAAGGTTACTTGAAAATTTTTTGGCAAGGCGATAAATTTGCTTGGGAGGGCTTGCTGAAAAATTTCGTATGCAGTCTTTTCTACAATTTTCAAACGTATTTGCTTATGTCACGGCGTTTCCAAAATTCTGCACAAGAAAACTTTTTGAGCAACTTTCAGACCAGAAGCATATTATCTGACCTTCAACAATTCGATAATTCGTCGCTTAGTCAAACTTTCGTGGAACTTACTGAAAATTTTTGGGCAGAGGAAATTGTTAAAGAGGTTGTCGACTTTTACGGCAACGACAAAATTAAATGTTACGGGCGCGAAATGGAATTTATTTTTCGCACGGTTATTGACGTTGCATTTATAATTTGTGTGAAGAAATTTAAAAGTCTCGGCTTAATTTACGACGACTTTGACGAAAAATTTTTCGATGTGGAATACGAAATTTCTTTTGCGGAACTAAAAAATATTAGCGACGCCGCTCGCAAGAAAAAAATTGATTCGCTCGAAAATCTCAACTGTGATATGATGGAATCGGGTTTGCTCGCTTTGAAATGGAATAATCACTCGTCCGATATGAAATATATGCTCAAACAACACATGCTTTGGCTCCGACTTATTTTTCCGCGCACTTACGTCGAACAGCTTAAAGAGATTATGTATCCTAGTGGTTACGTCGTGTGTTTTTCTGACACGCCAACGAATTCCGCCATGTGGGGCAACTACGCTGACAATCATAGAGGCATTTGTTTTATTTACGAGACGGAAAATTTTGACGGGCGCGAGTACATAAACTTCGCTACAAAATCTTTGGAAATTAAGCAAATAAAATACACTTCAAAGGTTATTGAGCGAAATTTTTTCGATACGTTGAGGAATTTGAGTTTTATCCGCGCAGAGGATTGGCTGACAGGACGCGGCGGGCTTAAAAGTAAAAAATTAACCGCGCCTAAAAGTACAGAAGGATACGTTTATGATTATCAAGAAAAATTTTATCGTAAGATAATGGATTGGCATCACGAGCGTGAATACAGAATTTTTTTGGCGGATAGATTTTCTCATTACACGGACAGACTTGATCGGAATTTGAAATATGATTTGAAAATGCTGACAGGAATTATATTCGGGATAAGGACAACGCTCGACGACCGATTTAAAATTTTGCAAAAGCTTGCGAAGCTCGGAAAATCTATTCGCGACTTTGACTTTTTTCAAGCGGAATATGATGACGATACGCAATTAATTTCCATTCGCGAAAAAATTTTGCTGACAAAAATTACTTGAAATGAGGTGCTAATTATGGAACTGGCAACAATCTTTTTAATCTGGCTGGCGATTACGGTTATTGATAATCTTGCTAAGCGCAAAAGAAGACGACTCCCGCCGCCGCAAAATGATTCGCCCGATTTTAATATTCCGACTCTACCAAACGACCCGAACTTTCCAGGCGAAGAGATTCCAATTTTTATAGAAAGTCCGCGGCAAGTGGAAGTTCAACCGAAAAAATTTTCGCCGCGCCCGAAAAAAATTTCCGTGCAAGAAGTTCACGAGGCGGAGGAAACTAACGAACTCGATTTGAACTTGACGCCGTCAAATATCATGAACGCCTTTATCCTAAGCGACATTTTAGATAAGCCAAAAGCTTTACGTCGCAGATAAAAATTATCAACCGCTTGCAATAAGTTGTAAAGCGGTTTTTTTTATGGTATATTGCATTGAATCACTTTAGGAGGCGAAAAATTTTAATGGCAATTTTAAAACTTAAACCAGCCTGCAAAGATTATATTTGGGGCGGACGACGACTCATTGAAGAATTTGGCATTGACTACGATAAAAAAATTTTGGCGGAAGCGTGGATGTTATCCTGTCACCCCGACGGGATGTCAACACTTGAGAACGGCGAAAATTTTGCTGATTATATTAAAAATCACGGCACGGAAATTTTAGGTACTAATTGTAAAAACTTCCGCGACTTACCGATTATCATAAAATTTATCGACGCAAGAGAAAATCTTTCCGTGCAAGTTCACCCGCCCGACGATTACGCCTTAGCTAATGAGGGGCAACTCGGCAAAAGCGAAATGTGGTACGTCCTTGACGCTGACAAAAGTTCTTTGATTTGGTGCGGCTTTAAGAAAAAAATTTCTCGCGCTGAATTCGTTGCCCGTATAAAAGATAATTCGCTCGTTGAAGTTCTTAACGCTGTACCTGCGCGGCGCGGCGACGTGATTTTTATTCCGGCGGGAACGATTCACGCAATCGGAAAAGGTGTTTTAGTTGCCGAAATTCAGCAGAATTCTAACGTAAGCTACCGCATTTACGACTACGGCAGAAACCGCCCACTTCATATCGAAAAGGCTCTCGACGTGACAAATTTAAATCCTGCAATTCTGCGCGGCGAAAACTATCCGCATCTTTCTGCTTGTGATTATTTTGTTGTTGATAAACTTAATCTTGACGGAAAAATTTTATCGGAAGCTAGCGGCGTCGTTGACGAAAAAAGTTTTTTGAGCGTGCTAATTCTCGGCGGCGAAGGAAAAATTTCTTGTGGCGGTGAAGAACTTTTTTATCGTAAAGGCGATTCATTATTTTTGACGGCGGGTGCGGGCGCGTGGAAAATTTGCGGATCTTGCGACGCGCTCTTAACGACTATTCCCTAATCATGCAGAAAGATTTTAATGCGTATCAACTCGTCGGTAATTATTCAAATTTTTTCGACCGCATGATGACTAATGCCGATTTACTTGCGCGGCTCGCAATGAAAATCTTTTGGGGACTCGACGCGGCGGCTTATCAAAAATTTTTAGCGCAAGCATTCGCGGGTATACCGAAAAACTTCAGCGGGCGATTGCTTGAAGTTCCTGTTGGTACGGGCGTTTTATCATTGCCGATTTATCAAAAGCTAGACGCGGAAATTTTTTGCGTTGACTATTCGGATAAAATGTTAGACGCGGCAAAAGTTCGGGCAAGTCAAATGAATTTGCGCGGCGTGAAATTTTTACAGGGCGACGTGGCGAAGTTACCGTTCGCTGATAATTTTTTCGACGCAGTTTTATCAATTAACGGCTTCCACGTCTTTTCCGATAAAAATTCAGCTTGGGCAGAAACTTATCGCGTTTTAAGGAGCGGCGGAACTTTTAGCGGTTGCATGTACATTAAGGGCGAAAATCGGCGGACGGATTTTTTTGTAGAAAACTTTTGCAACCGTCAAGGATTTTTTTCGCCGCCCCATGAGTCACTTACGAGCTTGAAAAAAATTTTAATTGAACGATACGCCCGCGCAGAAATTACCAACGTTGAATCTTTTGCGGGTTTCGTCTGCACTAAATAGAAAGGCAACCATGAAAAAATTTTATAGTTTAATCGGCTTGATTCGCGACATCATTGTTAACCGAAAACTTTTATGGCAAATGACGCGGCGCGACTTCAAACAGCGATATGTCAGCTCTTATCTGGGAATTTTATGGGCGTTTATTCAGCCGGCGATAACGGTTTTAATTTTCTGGTTTGTCTTTCAAGTCGGCTTTAAATCCGTTCCCATGAACAACGTCCCGTTTATCTTGTGGCTTGTATGCGGAATGTTCCCGTGGTTTTTCCTAAACGAAAGCATACAGAGCGCGACGAATTCAGTTATCGAAAGTTCATTCCTCGTAAAAAAAATTGTCTTTCGCGTGGAGCTTCTGCCGATTGTAAAAATAGTTTCCGCGCTGGTTGTGCACCTTTTTTTTATCGTCGTGCTGTTCGCCATGTTTGCGGCTTACGGCTATTTGCCAACAATTTACAATCTGCAAATAATTTACTATTGTTTCGCGATGATTTGCTTGTCATTGGGAATTAGTTGGTTGACGAGTTCGCTAACAGTTTTTATGCGAGACGTGGGGCAGTTGGTTGCGATGATTTTGCAATTTGGTTTTTGGGGCACGCCGATTTTCTGGAATTTAAAAATGATTCCCGAACAGTTCCAATTTATTTTAAAGTTAAATCCTGCGTATTACGTCGTTGAAGGTTATCGGCAAAGTTTTATTTATCACGAGTGGTTTTGGGAGCATTTGCATTTGACAGCGTATTATTGGGCGTTGACGGCGGCGGTTATGTTTATCGGTGCGTGGTGTTTTAAAAAGTTGCGTCCACATTTTGCCGACGTGTTATAAAGTTTAAACGCGGTGATTCAGCTAAAAATTTTTGAGCGGCACGGCGCGACAGCTGGATGCAACATCACGTTGCCGTCCACATTTTGCTGACGTGTTTTAAGTAAAAAAAATTAGCCGCAAAAGCGGCAAAGGCAAAAAATTAAGATTAAATTTCTTCCAAATCTTCGGGGTGTTTTTTGATATAATCGCGATACTTGTTGTACTCGTCCTCAAAAGATTTATCTTCGGCGGCGGCGAGCTGGAAAGACATCATTGCAACCGCCATGATTCGGGCGATTTCGTGAGCCTCAAAAGTTTCGACTAAGCGGGAAATGGTACGCGCCGTTTCGTCAAGCAATTCCTGATCATCAGCGGCGAAACGGTTCAAAAGGAGCATATCGAACATTTGCTGTTCCAATGCCGACCAGCCGAGTGCGACGCCTGCATTGGAATGCGGAATTCGATCGTGGACATTAAAGCCGGACTCATCTACCTCGATTTCCGGAATATAAACTTCGTCTTCATCTTCAAAACGCGGTCTGAGCATAAGAACTCCCCCTGAAAAAATTATTGAAAAATACACCAGGTATATTGTACTATAATAGGCGTCAAAATGTAAAGTAAAGCGGGGGTCACTCATGCAAAAAATTTTATTGGGAATCGGGATTGGATTGATTCTCTTGGGAATTTTCGGAGCAAGCTACACGTGGCATCATGACCACCGCGAGGTTGATACTCTGGATAAATATGCGGCGACGGATTTTCAAGTTGGTCGCGACGTTGACGGGAATTGGGAAAGTGCTACGTTGAGTTTATGGGATTATCGCTATGACAAGGCGCAACTTTTAAATAAGGCAATAGTTTTTACGGACGGTGCTCCTTGGGAAATCGAAGCCATTACTAAGCAAACGTCTGCAGGCTGGCGCAATGAAAATAAATTATTTTTCCACTTCCCAAAATCAAGCCTTAAAGATTTACTGTTGGCTAAGGAAATTCGCATAAAATTTTTCTATGATAACGGACAGTCGATTGATTTGCCGTTAAGCAAGAAAGATTTGCTCGCGTGGCAGAGGAAATTACGTTGGTAAACAAAAAAGCCTCCTGCCAAATGACGGGAGCCGCTGATTTTTCAGCAAATGAAATGTATGAGCAATGCCTCCCCCGTGAGTGGGGAAAACTTTTCGCCAAATGTTAGGGCGCGGCGATTAGCTGAAAATTTTAATTGGCAAATCGCGCTAGCTGACCTGTAGCTTTTAAAGCGGCAAAAGAAAAACGCCCATGTTGCGGGCGCAGAAAAAAGACTAAATCCCCTTCCTGTCGCTCGCAGGTCAAACGGTGATTGTTAATCGAGCAGTTCTCCCGACTTCGGATCTATGCTCGTCTGCGCCTTCCCAGAAAAAATTTTCCAGTGACATAATTGCAGAGTCGCTCCCCGCTACGGTGACGTGATCGTTCCGGCTTTTGACCGAATTCCCTATTGAGGCTCGCGCCACTCGATTCAATCAATATTAAATTTTCAACGCGCCTATAATCCTACAAAATGCCGCGTTTGTCAACAAAAATCTTGACAGCGATAAAATTTTTATGTTAGACTTTAAAAGTTCAAAAGGCGTTCCTCTGCGTGCGGGCAAGAACGTCGGACAAAGATAGGAGGACTTAAAATTGAATATCATTGAACTCATTGAGAAAGAACAACTGCGCGATAACATTCCGCAATTCGCGCCGGGCGATACGGTTCGCGTCCATGCAAAAATCGTTGAAGGCAATCGTGAACGTATTCAGATTTTTGAAGGCGTCGTTATCGGGCGTCAAGGATCGGGCGTGCGCGAAATGTTCACCGTCCGCAGAATTTCTTACGGCGTCGGTGTCGAACGTATGTTCCCTGTGCACTCGCCCCGCGTCGAGAAAATTGAAGTTGTTCGTCGTGGCGCGGTTCGTCGTGCTAAGCTTTATTATCTGCGCAAGCTCACAGGCAAGGCGGCTCGCATTAAAGAAAAGAAAGCTAAGAAATAATTTTGACCGAAAAATTTTTAGAGGCTCGCTAAGGCGGGTCTCTTTTTTGCTTAAAATTTTTCTTGCAATTTTATCCGTAACATGATATAAACTTATTAATAAGATTTAAAAATGGAAAGAGATTGGAGGTAACGCAGAGACGCCATTTAAGCAAATCCTTTTCCAAATTATAAAGTTGGCGTCAAATCAACAATCACAGCACTTTTCTGAAACTTATATGATAAAATTTGTTGGAAAACGCAATCGAACAGCGAGTTTTTCCAAACACTTTCCAAAAGCTCTAATTCCGTGGCGTTATGACGCCCTCCAAAAGGGTTGCTGTCGTGCATGCTTCCTTACCGTTTACGGTTTTGAAACTTAGATGATTGGTCCAGAGCAATCTGATAAACTTCATCAAGGTCGTGCATGCCTCCATAATTCTTTACCGCTTGCGGTGTCTTAAGAGCAATAAAAAAGCACTTCTCTATTGCGGGAGGTGCTTTTTTGTGTTAACTAGCGGCGGAGGATAAGCAATGAAAAAAATTTTTATCAATCACACAAATCATCCGACGGCACACTGGAGCGGCGAACAACTTTCTGCAGCGAGGATTTACGGCGAGCTTATGGATATGGCGTTCCCTGTAGTCAGTGCTACTGCAACCGTTCAAGAAGTTCGCGATATGGTTCAAAGGAATCTCAAAAAATTTTGGAGTTGGAGCCAGCAGTTGTATTGTGTCAAGGAGAATTAAACTATACATTTGCTATGGTTGAACAGCTGAAAAGTTTGGGCGTGAAGGTCGTAGCGGCAACAAGTGAACGTATTGTTCAAGAAGAAATAATGCCCGACGGCTCAACGCGGCAAATATCGACGTTCAGATTTATACAGTTCAGGGAATATTGAAATGACTCAAAACATAATGCTAGCGTTTGTAAGCCCAGTAAATTCGCGTTCACTAAGCGAGCCGATAAAATACGGCAACATACAAGGACACGAGTAATCGGCGATACAGACCAATGAATCAGCAATAGTATTCGTGGAAAGAAAACTTGAGGCGGCAGGTGATTCGCTGTCGAAAATATTTTTGATAGCGAGCGACTATGTAAAAAGTCAGCTTGTGCCGGCGGAAAACGAATTCGGAAACGTTACGCATTTGGAGTCCCTTAAGCGTCGAGTGACGAAAGAATTTCCGCATTTATCAGAGCGGTTTTCGATAGAAGACTATTCGGAGGATGGTGAAGACCCGACCAAGCTTGAGCGGAACATATTGCAGATAGCGCGGATAGCTGACGCCATGACGCAGTTTGCAAAGGGAGTCGAATTGACGGTACACGCAGACATGACGGGCGGTTTTCGGCATACGTCAATGCTGATGTTGTCGATAATTCAGCTGTTGAAATATCGTGGAGTTAAAATCGAGGAGATACTCTATTCCGAGCCGACAAGTCGCGTAGTGTATCGGGTGATGGAAATACAGCGAATGTTCACGTTGATAACGGGCGCAGATGAATTCGTCAAATTTGGTAGCGTAGAGGCATTGAACGAATATTTCGGGGAAAAACCGCCGCCCGCTGTGAAGACTTTGCTTGAGGCGATGAATCGTTTTTCAGAGGCAATAAAAATTTGTCGAACGAGCGCGATAGAAACCGAGCTGAAAAATTTAGGCGAACATATAAAGGCATTTCGCGAAGAACCCGACAAGGATTTAAAAAGTGAATTATTCGCGAAGATAATCGACACGATAGAGCGCGAATACGGTCAACTGATAGGCGGCGCAGAATCGCGAGCTGAAATTATACGCTGGTGTATGCGCAAAGGCTTTTGGCAACAGGCAATGACATTGTGCACAGAATGGTTTCCTGAAGAATTAGTCGAGCGAAAAATTTGCGTACCGAAGGATGAGAGCGTGATAAAGCGTGCAGAACAGGAAGGTCATTCATTCGGGCGAAATTGGCAACAACAATTCATAATTGCATATCAGGATCGTGATAAATCGGGCGAAGAGTTTAGCGAATCATCCGTAAAAAACTATTGCTGAGATTTGCGGGAAGTGCTTAAAAATTTTCCGAGACAAAAATTAAGCGATAAAAATTGTCGCGGCGAGTTGAAAGAATTTTTTGCGGAATCGAGACCAGCAGATACAGATTTGAATTGTGTTAAAGAAATAAAATCAAATTCGTCGACTTCAAAAAGCGCAGTCCGCGAGTAGCGGCAGTTCTCCAAGCGATTTACGATGAGCGAAAACCCATAAGGGAAAATCGGGAAAAGATATATAGCGAGCTGTTTGACAAGAAAATAATAACCACAGCTTTTGACGAGGAAACGGCATTGAAATTCCTAAAAGACTACTACGAAATACGTCGGAAGCGAAATCAAGTAAATCACGCGAATGCGCAAGCGACTAAAACCATATCGGACTTGAAACCGATGATAGAAAATTATCTGACCGCGCTGGAGAAAATACCCGCGATATAAAAAAAGCCGCTACACTCCTCACGCAACGGCTAAAAATTTATGGTAAAAGTAATAATCCAAAATTATTAATTATAATTCCGTTGAAGGCGGGCGTCATATCAAAAATCCTGCAAGCGAAAATAAGGAGTTTCAGTAATGAAAAAGAGTATAAAAATATTGAAAAAATCTAATCGGACGCATGCGTGAATGAGAAAATTTCTGCGATTGGTATTATTATTTCACATTTGTAGGGGATTTTCGACACTGGACAGAGAATTATTTCTACAGTTCGTATTTGCTTAAGACGTTATTATCCGAACAATGTCTGGAGAAAATTATCTTGCTACAAGTGCTGGAGGCTGAAGAATTTTTATCAGCGACGGAAATATTGGAGCGAGGCGGAATATGCGGTAATGGAATATAAGCCTGAACGCCTCGACGCATATTGGATGCAAAGCTTTCGTCGACGGCTGAATAAATTAGTCGATTCGGGAATCGTAGTCAAAGTTGAGAAGGCAAACAAAATTTTGTACCGCAAAATGTCCAATCCTTTAAACAACTTGACGGCGGACGAATTGAAAATATTGTTAGACGCACTGAAATTTTATCGAAACGTTGAACCTGTAGGGACAGCGGGCTATTTTTTGTGCGACAGCTTGAAAAGTTTAATAGACGCTTCTGAAACAAAAAGGGAAATATTCCAATTCAGAAACAACAATTTCGCCCGAATCTTAGAACGTGTGTTCACATCTAAAATAATATATCGACGTGCGCGCCTTAACGCTCTTTGGGACAAAATCCTTCAACACATTGTAAAGCTAGAGCGCAAATCGTAACCGATGAGATTGGTTATAGTTGAGCGGACTTTTGCCGAGCTCAATCACTCTCATATTTAACTTTATTTAAGCGTTTGTGAACACTTGTTCTAAACACTGACGAAAAATATTTCATGACATAGGAAATTTTTTTGCGGGCGATTAAAATACGTTCAAAAAGATTTCTGGAATGGAGGGAAACAAATTGAAGAGGATAGCAGTAGCGGGCACCTTCGACACCAAAGGCAAGGAATTTGCCTACATCAAAGGGTTGCTCGAAGAACTCGGCGTTCAACCGTTCATGATTCATACAGGCGTTTTTGAACCGGCGTTTCCCGTCGACGTGAACAACGACGAAATCGCTGCCGCCGTCGGGCAGGACATTAAAGCCATTGTTGAGCGCAAAGACCGTGCACTTGCCACCGAAACTTTGTCCAAAGGAATGGAAAAGCTTGTTCCCGAACTTTACAAGCAAGGAAAATTCGACGGAATAATTTCTTTTGGCGGCTCCGGCGGCACGTCGCTAGTTACTCCCGCAATGCGTGCCTTGCCAATCGGTGTGCTAAAAGTCATGGTCTCGACAATGGCGGCGGTCAACGTCTCGCAATACGTCGGCACGAGCGATATTTTTATGATGCCGTCAATCGTCGACGTTACGGGGCTGAACAAAATTTCCAAGATGATTTTCTCCAACGCGGTGCTGGCGATTGTCGGCATGGTGAATTTGCGCGACTCCATCAAAATCGATAAGTCGGAGAGCAAACCGCTAATCGCGGCGTCAATGTTTGGCGCAACTACTCCTTGCGTCGACTGCGCCAAAGATTATCTCGAAAAGCGCGGTTATGAAGTGCTCGTTTTCCACGCAACAGGAACCGGCGGCAAGATTATGGGCGCGCTCATCAACGTGGGATTCTTCGCGGGTGTGCTCGACCTGACAACGACCGAATGGGCTGACCAAGTTGTCGGCGGAGTTTTAGCGGCAGGTGAGGCTCGTTGCGGGGCAGCTATCGACAAAAAAATTCCACAAATCGTTTCCGTCGGTGCGTGCGATATGGTCAATTTCGGTCCGATTGACACTGTGCCTAAAGAATTTTCTGGACGCAATTTTTACAAGCATAATCCGACCGTTACGCTCATGCGTACTTACGTTGCTGAGAACAAAAAAAATTGCCGAAAAGCTCGCGTCGAAATGGAACAAGGCTCAAGTGCCTATGACTTTGCTCCTGCAGAAAAAAGCGCTTCGATGATTGACGCTGACGGGCAACCCTTCGACGGTGTGGAAGAACGCAAAATCCTTTTCGACACGCTCAAGAAAAATATCAACAATGAACTCGTCGAGATTCGCGAGCTTGACAACAAACGACGACGATTGACCGAGATAAACAACTTGCAAAAGACGCCTCTACAAGCTAAAATATTAATTGCTGAATTAACTAAAGCTTGCGAGACGTTTTTTTTGTACTGCGCTTGAATTTTAAGACCTCGCTTGCTTATTATCAATAAAGGAGTCATAAACCCCAAGAACAGGGGGGGCTTGCAGTTAGCTTACGCCACCGCGTTCGGCTGTATGACTTCAGCCCCGCGCCGAGCAATATTCAACGCGGAATTGATGTCTGCAGCGCATGCCCGCACGCACTGCAGACAAAGTGTTCTTGGTCTCTTCGGCTTTTCTTATCAACGTATCCGCATTTTGAGCAGATACGCGACGTATTGCGCGGGTCAAAATAAATCACCAATACACTCGCCGCTTGCGCTTTGTATTCAATGAATTGGCGCAGTTGATAGAAACTCCACGAAGACAGAGCTTGTCGCATTGTTTTACAAACCGTTTTTCGCGTGCCTTTTCTTGCTCGTTCACGAATTCCTTTAAGGTCTTCGAGAACAATGGCGCGTTGGGTGCCTTTTGCGACTTCAACTAATCTCTTCGATATACAATGATTAACATCGGCAACAAATCTTGATTCTTTTCGCCGACGCTGTTTAAGCTTTCTTTTGGCTGACTTTGTGCCTTTTGCTTGCAACCTTTGACGCAATCTGAAATAACGTCGACGAATATTTTTGACTTTGGAGCCGGAATAAAATTTGCCGTCGGAAGTCGTTGCAATTTTGGCAATGCCTAAATCAACGCCCAATAAACCTTCACGGACATTTTCAGGTTTGTCGGGCAGTTCGGCAACGAGGAACAGATAAAACTTACCGTCGATATAACCTAAATCAGCTTGCTCGCGAACTCTTAGCGCATTGTTAATTATGCTTGCGTGGTATTCACAAACTGCCATAGGAACAAAAATTCTACCGTCAAGAGTTAAGATTGATACCGTGTCAATGGATTTAACCGTCAAAATCCTATCGTCATAGACAATCGCGCCGTGTGGTTTGAAGATGTGCAAAGTATCACGCTTATTCTTATCGGAATAGGATTCGGCAACCTTGCCGATAGCACGAACAACCATTTGTGCCGACAACTTAAAATCATCGCGAATTTGATAGTAACAAAGCCGTTGCAGAGCAATTTTGCCGAAGGTTTTGTTTTCAAAAGCAATCTTGCTAATAACGTTACAAGCGGCGTTAAATCGCTCCATAGTTTTCAAAAGTTGTTCGATTTGTTCAGACGACGGATAGAGACGAATTTTCACAGTATAAAGCAAGATAATCACCTCCTTTAAGAAGGAGGGATTATACACTTATTGAACGATTTAATCAGTATGTTTTAAAAAATTGAAGAAAGGGAAAGCATCGCCGCCTTCCTCCCCATAGCTAAAACTAGAGGCTTCCGGCGGCGGTCTCCGGTGCGGTCTTTGAAAGACAAGGAAAATCTTTTCAAACTTTTGCGTGAAGCTGTCAAAACTTTTGCTGAATCAGCCGCGCTTGACGAATTCATCAGAAAAATCAATCGAGAAATGCCGCCAATTGAAATTATCGACGACACTCACCAAAAATTTGACGGCTTAATTTACCGCAAACACAAACATAACGGTCGCTATTACTTTTCGACTTCACTAACGCGTTCAGTTTGGAAATTTTTCAACGGCGAAATTCCAGACATTTACTAAGTTCATCATCTCGACGACGACAAGTATAATGATGACATTTCAAATTTAGCATTGTTGACTCGTAAAGAACATCTAAAACTTCATGCGGCGAGGCATCAAAACTTTTCGCGAATCCAAGTCTAAAACTTTTGTCTGCGAATATTGCGGTAAACAATTCACGGCATTAACGACAAACGGACTGCGGCGCTATTGCTCCAATAAATGTCGAAATAGACATCAAGAGCAAAATGAAAATCGGTTTGAAGACAGAGTTTGTCAATTCTGTGGAAAAGTTTTCAAAGCGTGCAAGTACAAACTTACGCGATTTTGTTCAAAAAATTGCGGTTATGCGTCGCGACGTAGAGCAACCTAATAAAGAACGTACCCGAAATTGACGGCTTCTTCGGCGCGTCCTCAATCGAACGGCTTGCCTCCGAACGCAGCATGACTGCTCAAGCGGCGGCTTTCAAGGCTATCACTAAATAAAAATTTTCTAATCAACTAAACCCTCAGAGCAAAAAAGATTGCTTTGAGGATTTTTGTTTTTCATAGCACAGTTAACAAATCGCCAACCTCAGTGTAATATTGCAGAAAATCTTTTATCAACAGCTTTGCGTATGTATCTCGTTTGCTTAAAGCAAATTATTGAATTCGACCAATATGTAGGGGCTGTGCGTCATTATAATCGCCCGATTTCCCGTGTGAATGAACATTCCAATCAACTGGCTGATATATTTTTGAGAATTGGGATAAAAATGAGCTTCCGTATCGCTGAAACGCGGCAACAAAAATTTTTTCGTTAATGCTTTTGTCTACTTCTATCAGCACGATTGACGCTCGTACATTTTAAACAGCTCTGCGACGATTTTTGATTCATCGTCCAAAATATTTTCAAAGTCGTAAGCTTGAGCAACAGCGCGGTCGTTTTTTTTGTGCGCGGCTCGCACCACGCAAAATTATTATACACCACGCTCCCAGAATACCGATAATCTGATTTTAATTGTCCTGCCACCGCTCGCATCCACGCCATATGTATTGAACTCATTAATATTCCAAAATGGTAAATCTGCGCGGCAGGAACGATTATTAACTGCGAACTTGCAATTATTTCCGGTGTCATTAATCCAATCGGAATATATCTGCGCCGTTCAGAACTTACTAACGCAATATTGAATTTCACATAATCAATTTTTATTTTACCACACTTCAAACGAGGCTCTGCGCAGCGTTTTTTTTGAAGAGTCGGATTATTATTCTTTTGGTATCACGCTTTACGAATTGATTTGACGGCAGAAATTATGACAACATAAACGAATCAGTTCCAGCTTTGGCTATGAATTGGTCGGAAGGTAAGAGGGATTTGACACGCAAGATACTTTCAGGATTCTTTAGTCGCTACGATACCGACATTGCAAATGCCATAATCTGTCCGGGCTATAAGGTCTTGTGTTCTCTAAGAGAGAGACAAAACTTCAGCTTACTACTATGCGACTTTGAACACTGACGATTACATTTGTTTTCAAATCAATGCTGATTGCTACATATCGGCGGCGTATGTCTGGATAGATGAAAATCACAGATTGAGCAGGAAAAATTTGAGTTATATTTTCCTCTGTTGTACTTGCAATCGTATATTCAAAATAAAAAAGACCCGTTCATGAAGAACGAGCCGTTAATTTTTCATTAAAGATTGCCGCAAATAATTTCTGTTGCCTGCGCGGTTCCGATTTTCTTAAAGCCGTCGGAGTAAATATCAGCGGTGCGCCAGCCGTCAGCAAGTGTTTTATCAATCGCGCTTTCGATAGCTTTGGCGGCGTCCTCTTCCTTGAGACTGTAGCGCAAGAGCATAGCCGCGCTTAAAATCGTTCCCATCGGATTTGCAATGTCTTTATCGGCAATGTCGGGAGCGGAGCCGTGAATCGGTTCGTAAAGGCTGGTAAGTTTACCGATTGACGCGCTGGGCATTAAACCGATTGAGCCGCCAATAACCGCCGCCTCGTCGCTTAAAATGTCGCCGAAAATATTATTCGTAACTATAACGTCGAATTGTTTCGGATTAAGTACGAGTTGCATTGCGGCGTTGTCAACGTAAAGATGATTCAATTCAACGTCGGGGAAATTTTTAGCCACGTCGACGACAACTTTACGCCAAAGACGACTTGCCGCGAGCACATTAGCCTTATCAACGGAAGTGACTTTACCGCGACGGATTTTAGCAGTTTCAAAGGCAAGCTTAGTGATTCGTTCGATTTCGGGCACGGAATAAATTTCAGTGTCCCAAGCTTGCTCAACGCCGTCTTTAGTTTCTGATTCGCAACGAGGTCCGAAATAAATTCCGCCGACAAGTTCACGAACGATTAATAAATCAGAGCCGCCAACGAGTTCAGGCTTAAGCGGGGAAGAGTTAATCAATTCGGGATAAACTTTCGTCGGACGAAGGTTAGCGAAAAGTCCCAATCCTTTACGCAAGCCGAAGATAGCTTTTTCGGGGCGCAAGTGCACGGGGAGCGAATCCCATTTCTTACCGCCGACCGCGCCGAATAAAACGCCGTCAGCTTTTTTGCAAGCGTCGAGGGCTTCGTCGGTTAAAGGCGTGCCGTATTTTTCGTATGACGTGCCGCCTGCGTCGCGAGTTTCAAACTCTAAACCGATATTAAATTTTGCGTCGACTTTTTTAAGAACTTCGACGGCGGATTTTGTAATTTCTTGTCCAATGCCGTCGCCGGGTATGACAATTATTTTTTTCATGAGTTTAAGCCTTTCCTGCGAGAATTTTATAACCGTTGATTCTGTCCTCTGCGTCACGTTGAGTTTTCTCAAATAATTCCTGCGCGGCGTCGGGGAAATTTCTTTTAAGCGACGAGTAACGAACTTCGCCCATTAAAAATTCTTGGAACTTGCTAAAATCAGGTTCTTTGCTATCGAGCGTGAACTTTTGATTGACGGGATTATAACGCCAATTTGCCCAATAACCGCACTGAACAGCAAGCTTGCCTTCCAACTGACTGGAGCCCATGCCTTTTCTAATTCCGTGATTAATGCAGGGCGAATAAGCGATAATCAGCGAAGGTCCGGGATAAGCTTCGGCCTCCGTAATCGCCTTGAGCAACTGGTTTTGGTCTGCGCCCATTGAAACTTGCGCAACGTATACATAACCATAGCTCATCGCCATTTTGCCCAAATCTTTTTTGCGCGTCTTTTTACCGGTCGCCGCAAATTGAGCAATCGCCGCCGCCGGAGTCGCTTTAGAGGCTTGCCCGCCCGTATTTGAATAAACTTCCGTGTCGAAGACGAAAATATTAATATCCTCGCCGCTAGCTAAAACGTGGTCAAGTCCGCCGTAACCAATATCATAAGCCCAACCGTCGCCGCCGAGTATCCATTGCGAACGCTTAACAAAGAAGTCGCGATTGTCATAAATTTTGTTGAGTAAAGCGTTGTCGCCCTTTTGAGCCTCAAGCAACGCCGTCAATTTATCTGCGCGGTCGCGGGTGTTTTCGCTGACGTTGAGATTTTCTTTCCAATCAGTCAACGCGGCTTTAAGTTCGTCGGAAATATTTTCGGCAAGAGCTTTGTCAACGTCGCTGGCAAGTGATTCGCGAACGGCTTTAACGCCTAAGAACATGCCCAAACCATATTCCGCATTGTCCTCGAAAAGTGAATTGCCCCACGCGGGACCTCTGCCGAATTGATTTTTAGTGTAAGGCATGGCGGGAGCCGACGCGCCCCAAATCGACGAACAACCAGTTGCGTTTGCAATCATCATGCGGTCGCCGAAAAGTTGCGTCAAAAGTTTTGCGTAGGGAGTTTCACCACAACCCGCGCAGGCTCCGCTAAACTCAAACAGCGGCTTTTCAAATTGACTGCCGATAACAGTCGTCTTTTTAGTCGGATTATTTTTAGGCGCAACTTTCATGCCGTAATCGAAAACTTTTTGGCGAGCCTTAGCCGCGTCGTCGTACTTAACCATAGTCAACGCTTGCTTAGGACAAACTTGCGCACAATTACCACAACCGAGACAATCCATAGTTGAAACGGCGATTGTAAGATTATACGCACCACGAGAAATTTTTGACGGGATTGACTCGAAACCTTCGGGCGCGTCTTTAAGTTCGTCGTTGGTAGTTAAAATCGGACGAATCGCCGCGTGCGGACATACGAACGAACATTGATTACAGCCAATGCATTTAGATTTATCCCATTCGGGAACTTTAATAGCAGTGCCGCGTTTCTCGTAAGCCGTGCCGCCAACGGGGAAAGTTCCGTCTGCAAGGTCAACAAATTTGCTGACAGCGAGATTATCGCCCTCTTGACGGTTCATAACGTTTTGAATGTCGGTAATAAATTCGGGCGGGTCAACTTGCGGCGATTTGTGATTCAAGCTGGTATCTTCAATATCCCACGTGCTTATGTCAACTTTGTGCAAAGCCTCAATGCCCTTGTCAATCGCGCCGCAGTTCATGTCGACGACGTTTTGCCCCTTCGAGCCGTAAGATTTTTCAACGGCGTCCTTGAGATATTTAACAGCGTCGTCAATCGGAATAATATCCGCGAGCTTAAAGAAGGCGGCTTGCATAACCATATTGAAACGCCCGCCCAAACCGAGTTCGCCCGCAATTTTAACGGCGTTGACAGTGTAGACGTTGATATTATTTTCGACAATGTAGCGTTTCATGTAGGGCTGAAGTTTTTTGCCGAGTTTCTCGTCGCTCCAGTCCGTGTTAAGCAAGAAAGTTCCGTTAGGCTTCAAGCCCGCAATTAAATTGTAGTGGTGCACGTAACTTTTCTGCGAACAGGAAACAAAATCGGGCTTAGTGATTAAGTAAGGCGAAGTTATCGGCAATTTACCAAAGCGCAAATGGCTCATGGTAATTCCGCCGGATTTTTTGCTGTCGTAGGCAAAGTAAGCTTGCGCGTAAAGGTCGGTGTTGTCGCCGATAATTTTAATGGCGGATTTATTTGCGCCAACGGTGCCGTCCGAACCAAGCCCCCAGAATTTGCAAGCAGTCGTACCTTCGGGTGTCAAGTCAACGTCGTGATAAGCCGCCGTGAGCGATTTATTAGATACGTCGTCATTAATGCCGATTGTAAATCCGTTGAGCGGCGAATCTTTTTTAAGCTCATCAAAAACTGCAAGCAACTGGTCAGGCGTAGTATCTTTACCGCCTAAACCGTATCTGCCACCAATGATAACGGGCTTATCTGCGACGTCATAGAACGCGGCTTTAACGTCCGTGTAAAGAGGCTCACCGACTGCTCCGCTTTCCTTTGTGCGGTCGAGGACGGCGATTTTCTTAACAGTTTTAGGAATGGCGTTGAGGAAATGTTTAACGCTAAACGGGCGATATAAATGCACACTCACGACGCCAACTTTTTCGCCGCGCTCGTTGAGATAAGCCGCCGCCTCGTTAGCAGTTTGACAGCCCGAACCAATAGCGATAATAATTCGTTCGGCATCGGGTGCTCCGTAGTAATCGAAAATATGATGTTCGCGCCCCGTAATTTTCGCCACGTCTGCCATAATCTCTTCGACAATATCGGGCAAGCGGTCGTAATAATTATTAACAGTTTCACGAATTTGGAAGTAAACGTCGGGATTAGTCGCCGTGCCGCGCATAACTGGATGGTCAGGATTTAATGCATTGCGGCGGAAGGCGTTAACCGCGTCGAAGTCCAAAATTTTTGCGAGGTCGGCGTAGTCAATCATTTCGATTTTTTGAATTTCATGTGACGTGCGGAATCCGTCAAAGAAATTTATAAACGGAATGCGCCCCTTAATCGCGGCTAAATGTGCAACCGCTGATAAGTCCATAACTTCCTGCACGCTTGATTCTGCAAACATTGCGCAACCCGTTTGACGCGCCGCCATAACGTCTTGATGATCTCCGAAAATGCTAAGCGTCGACGTTGCCAAAGCCCGCGCAGATACATGGAATACTCCAGGCAAAAGTTCACCGGCGATTTTGTACAAGTTTGGAATCATGAGCAAAAAGCCCTGCGACGCCGTATAAGTTGTCGTCAACGCGCCAGCCTGTAACGAGCCGTGAACGGTGCCTGCCGCACCGCCCTCCGATTGCATTTCGACTAAGCGAACTTTTTGCCCAAAAATATTTTTGACGCCACGAGCAGCCATGACGTCGACATCTTCAGCCATAGGCGACGACGGCGTTATAGGATAAATCGCGGCAACGTCTGTAAATGCGTAGGAAATATACGCCGCCGCTTGATTGCCGTCCATTGTCTTCATTTTTTTTGCCATAAGCTTTCAAAGTTCTCCTCTCAATTCAAATTGCATGCGATTATATCACGCCGCTATAAAAAAGTAAACTGCGCCGCATATGTTGAAATTTTTCACGCTTTGGAAGTTATCTATTCAAAGTTTTTGGCATGTACAAGTTCACGAAATTTTTAATCTCAACGAAAGATTTTACGCTCTCGTCGAGATCGGGCAAGAGTACCGAGAAGTCGTGAGGCATTCCTTGATAAACTGACAACGTAATATTGAGTTCATCGGCAGTAGCTTTTTTGAGCAACTCGATTCCGTCGTCAACAAAAAGTTCATAGCCGCCAATCTGAACCAAAGTGGGCGGCAAACCTTTCAAGTCAGCGTAAATCGGGGAGAGGTGCGGGTCGTTCAAAGGAATTTTTCCGGCGTAAACGGGATTGAACACCGCGTTATACATTTTGGAATTATTTTTGCCTAAAACTAAATCGCGGTTGGCGTTGTCGGAGCGAGAAGGCAAATCGTTTTCAAATGTTGTACGCGGCGAAAGCAAAATCAACATTGCGGGTTGCGGCAAATTTTTTTCCTTGAGACGAAGCGACAATTCCAACGCCAAATTTCCACCCGCCGAATCTCCAAAGAAAATAATATTTTCCGATTTGATCCCGCGCTTTAAAAGTTCCTCGTAAGCTTGTTGAGCGTCGTCAAGAGCGGCGGGATAAATATGTTCAGGTGCTACTCTATAATCAACCATGTAAATTTCGCGGGCGTCGGTCATTACAGCTTGCTTGATTGCAAAGTCGCGATACCAGTTGCTGAGCTTGCCAACGTAGCCGCCGCCGTGCAGTTGCAAAACTACTCGCGCAGATTTTTTTTGCTTGGGATTCGCCAATCGCTCAATTTTTGCGTCGCCAACGGTAAATTTTTCGTAAGTCCACCTGTCGGGCACGTCGAATTTCATAGGAATTTCTCCGCTTAAAAATTTCTCCATGTAGTTTGCAATGTAAATTTGCTTAGCCGCATCGTAGAAAACTTTTCCTTGCGCGGGAATTTGCCAGGCGGGAGCCGCAAAGCTCGTGCCAGTCAACAAACTCAAGCTCAAAATGCCAGCTACAAAAAGTTTATAAATATTTTTCAAGGTACAATCGCCTCCACTAATTATTTATTGAAAATTTTTTCGCCCGTGCTAATAAAATTCCTGCAAAAATTTTTCGCCGCGAATAATATTGTATTCATTAACAGAAAAGGTTGCATAGTCTAACTTTTATGTTATAATGCATTTCGTTATTGAAAATAGTTATTCTTAGGAGGCAGTAATCATGAAGATAGGAATTCTTGGATACGGCAATCTCGGACGCGGCGTTGAATGCGCGATAAAAGAAAATCCCGATACTGAACTCGTGGCGGTCTTCACTCGTCGCGATCCTGCTAAAGTTAAAATCCAGACGCCGAACGTGCCCGTTGTCCATGTCGACGACGCAAAAAAATGGGTCGGCAAAATCGACGTAATGATTCTTTGTGGCGGCAGTGCAACGGATTTGCCGACGCAGACGCCCGAATACGCCGGAATGTTTAACGTTGTTGACAGCTTCGACACGCATGCAAAAATTCCCGAACATTTCGCCAAAGTCGACGCGGCGGCTAAAGCTTCCGGTCACGTGGCAGTTATTTCCGTCGGCTGGGATCCGGGACTTTTCTCGCTTGCCCGCGCTTATGCCAATGCCATTCTCCCCGACGGCAAGGATTATACTTTCTGGGGTAAAGGCGTCAGTCAAGGTCACTCCGACGCAATTCGCCGCGTGAAGGGCGTTAAAAATGCTAAGCAATACACCGTTCCGATTGACAGCGCACTTGATGCCGTTCGTAGCGGAAAAAATCCTGAACTCACTACTCGCCAAAAACATTTGCGCGAATGCTACGTTGTCCTTGAGGAAGGTGCAGACGCCGCCGAAGTCGAAAACGCGATTAAGACTATGCCGAATTATTTTGCGGATTATGATACGGTCGTCAACTTTATCAGCGAGGAAGAACTTTTAACCAAACACGCGGGACTTGCACACGGCGGATTCGTGATTCGTTCGGGCAAAACCGGCATGGATAAAGAGAACAATCACATTATCGAATTCAATCTCAAATTGGATTCCAATCCCGAATTTACGACGAGCGTTTTGGTTGCTTATGCCCGTGCCGCTTATCGTCTCAACAAAGAAGGCAATAACGGTTGCAAGACGGTATTTGACATTGCTCCCGCTTATCTTTCTGCTCAAGACGGCGCAGAACTTCGCGCACATATGCTCTAAAAAATGACAATCGAACCTCCACAACCGCCGACTGCGCCCGCTCCCGCAATTCGTCCAACTCCACCCATTCCGCCGCGCATTGATAAGACGCCCTTTGTAAAAAATTCTACCGAAGAAGTTTCTGACGTTGACGACGCGCCTCAAGTTACCAGACAAGTTGACACGCCCGAAACTCAAGCAAGAGATGCCGTTGCAAATGGGGCGGGGGCTTTAACTAAACGAACTGTCGAACGCGACGATGAACAACCTGCTAATCAAACAGTTACAGTAATTCCGCCTGACGCCCCAATAATTTCTGATACTCAATCAGATTACGACAAAGGAAAAGACGTTTTGCGGCAGTTCAGAGAAATGGACGAGCGCGAATCACAATCAACATATACGCCCCCCGCGCAGGCTACGACAGAGCAACCACATAACGTTACGCCGAAAATAAATTATCACGAAGGACATGGCGGAGTTTTTTGGATATTCACGATAATTTTTGTGGCAATCGCGGCGTTCGTCATGATGAAAAAATTTTTGTTCACAGATAAGCCTGCGCTAACCAAGTCGCAGTTGTTTGAGGATTCGACAGATAGATTAAAGGCGGCGGCTGATAAAGTTAAACCTGTTGCCGCGCCGCAAAAGCCCACTCGTCAAACTAATGACGACGACAAGGGCAAACATTTTGAAGTTCGCGTTTAAAAATTTACAGTAAAAAAGAAACCTCGATAGCTAATTGAGGTTTCTTTTGTTTAATCCAACTGCGATTATTTTTTACTTTATGGCAAATCGTTCCGGATAGATAAATTTATCGAAGACGCTACTAAAATCTTGTTCTTTATCGAAATCGACGTAATCATTGGTGCCTTTTTCCAATATGTTGTCTTAATATTGATAACTACGGCCAAGAACGCGGTGTTCAATTACGCGGCGGGCGACGGCAACGATACAATTTGGAGCTTTAATGAGACGAGCCTGCTCAATATTACGGGCGGAAAATATTCTGCGGAAGAGGACGGCAAGAACATTATCGTTAATGTTGGCGAAAATTCCATAACTCTTTACTACACCTCAGGTAGAATGATTAACATTAACGGCAAAACTTACACGCTCAAAGACAATAAGCTCAAATAAAATCAGCACAGAAATATTTTTTTCCGTCGAACAATGCGGCGGGATTTTTTTTTGCAAGTATGATAAAATGCACGGCATGGATAAGAAACTTAAACTTTTAACTTACGGTTGCCAAATGAACGTCGCCGACTCCGAGCGCATGGCAGGATTACTTAAACAAATTGGCTACAGTTTAACTGACGACTTCGACGAGGCGGATTTAATTATTATCAATACCTGCTGTGTTCGTGCTACGGCGGAGGATAAAGTTTTCGGGCAAATCGGCAGATTTAAAACTCTCAAGCGGCAAAAGCCCTCGTTGATTTTGGGCGTCGCTGGTTGCATGGCGCAAAAGGAAGGAGCAAATTTGATTAAGCGTGCGCCGCATGTCGATTTCGTCTTGGGAACGGGTCAAAGTTCAGAAGTCGCCCGCGTCGTTCAAAGTGTGGAGCGTGAACGGAAACATTTCGTTGATATTTCTAACGTCAGTGGCGATATTCCAACAGAAGTTTTTCCTCTGCGCGGCGGGCAAGTTTCAACCTTCGTGCCGATTATGTATGGTTGTAATAATTTCTGCACTTACTGCATTGTGCCCTATGTGCGTGGTCGTGAACGTTCTCGCAAGCCCGAAGAAATTTTTTCTGAAGTTAAACAAGCCATCGCTGAAGGTTTTAAGGAAATCACTTTGTTAGGGCAGAATGTTAATTCCTATGCGGGCGGCATGACTTTTGCTGAACTTTTGAGTTACGTAGATAAAATTGCGGGTGTCGAGCGGCTCCGATTTATGACTAGTCACCCTAAAGATTTATCCGACGAATTAATTGCCGCGATTGCTAACGGGAAAAATACTTGCGAACATATTCATTTGCCTGTTCAATACGGCTCCGATAAAATTTTACAGCGCATGAATCGCGTCTACACCGTCGAAAAATATTTGGAGCTTGTAAAAAAAATTCGCGCCGCCATTCCAAACGTCAGCTTGACGACAGATTTAATTGTCGGCTTTCCAGGCGAGACAGATAAGGATTTTGCTGAGACGTTAGACTTTTTAAAAGCTGTAAAGTTTGACGCGGCATTTACTTTTATTTATTCTAAACGTAGCGGGACGCCTGCCGCCACTTTTGAAAATCAAATTGACGACGAAACTAAACACCGCCGCTTAAACGAGTTAATGCAAGTTCAGAACGAAATAAGCTTAGAAAAAAATCGTGCGCTGATTGATTCCGTCGTTGAAGTTTTAGTCGAAGGCGCAAGTAAAACCGACGACAAAATTTTCACGGGACGCACGCGCCAAAATAAACTTGTGCTATTTGAACACGGCAACGAACACGCTGGCGACCTTATCAACGTAAAAATTTCTCAAGCTCAAACTTGGTTGCTTAAAGGTACAACGCAAAAATAAAAAAAGAGGCTTGCGCAAGATTACGCAAACCTCTTTTTTTGTGCAGATTAAATTTAATGTTTTGTCAGCTGATTATAAATGTAGTCGGCAAGCCCGATACCGCCGCCCTCCGCCGCCTTTTTAGTGATTTCCTCGTTGTACATGTCGCGATAAATATCCATAGCGTTGCTTTCTCCGAAGAGTTCATCTTTAGGGACGGTCTTCCACATTTCGGTATACATCATTTTCAGCAGAAGGGCTTCAAGTTGAACGCTGGCTTCTCTAATTTCTTTGTTACGTTGAGCAACTTCTTCAGCAGTCATTGTTGTAATTTTTTTTGAATCAAGTTTATCAGTTGCCGCTTTGAGTTGCTCTTGAAAACTGGATTCTTTATTTAGCATTTGAGAACCTTCCGCGCCCGTGCCCGTCGCGCCCATTTGTGGCAGTAAATAAGAACCATCAATCCTCATACAAATCACCTCTTAGATAATCTCAAGTGTCGCGTGAATCGCGCCCGCCGCTTTCATAGCTTGCAAAATGGAAATACAATCGCGGGGCGTGGCACCTACAGCATTTAATGCGCCGATAACGTCGCTAACGCTGGTTGTAGCTTGCATGATGACTGAACTTGACATATCCTCGCGGGCGTTAAGCTCTTCATTACGAACAATCATTGAAGTGCCATAAGAGAACGGACCTGGTTGCGAAAGACTTTCCGTGCGATTAATGCGAACTGACAAGCCGCCTTGAGTTATCGCGCATTCGTCGACGGTGACATTACCGCCCATGACGATTGTACCAGTGCGCTCGTTGACGACAACTTTAGCAATTACGTCTGGAACGACAGGTAACTCTTCAATCGAGGCGACGAATTTCACAATATCATTGCGATAGTAGCCTGGAATATTTATGTCGACGCGACCAGGATTAGCCGCATGTGCTACGTTGCCACCGTAAGCGGCATTAATTGAATTAGTGATTCGCGACGCAGTTGTAAAGTCGGAGCTGGATAAGCTTAAAGAAATTTGTCCGTTCCTGCCGAGTTCGTCTTCCAATGTACGCTCAACAATCGCGCCGTTTGGTATACTGCCCGCCGTCGGGAAATTTCTTTGTGCACGCTGATTGCCTCTGCCCGCGACGAAACCGCCCGTTGAAACTGATCCTTGAGCCACCGCGTAAACGTCACCATTTGCGGCGCGTAAAGGAGTTTGCAAGAGGACGCCGCCTTGAATACTATCTGCGTCACCCATTGAGCTAACGACAACATCAATCGTATCGCCCTCGCGGACAAATGGCGGAAGTGTTGCAGTTACCATAACCGCTGCCACATTATCGGAATCCAAATCAGCCGAGTTGACCGTTATTCCGAAATTCCTAAGCAGTGATACCGTCGATTGAATCATTTGCCACGTATCATCTGAATCGCCCGTGCCCGGCAAGCCAACTACTAAGCCGTAGCCCATTAGTTGGTTGCTCCGCATGCCCTGCACTTTGGCAATATCTTTTATCCTCGTTACTGCCGATTCCGCGAATACCGTTGAAGTCATCAGCGCAAGGCAAAGGATAAGCGTCGCAAGTGTAAAAATTTTTTTCATTGCCTCACCTCGTTAATCAAACTGCGCGGCGAACTTCCTGCTCGTTCTCAGCAACTTCTTCAAAGTTTTCTGCGACAAAACGGAGACCGTAAACGTACCAATCATCGCCTTCGTCGAAAATAGCCCACGCTTCGCCCATGTCGTCACAAAATTTTTCTGCCTTGTAAATTTTGCCGAAAATAAAGGAGAAACATCTTTTGCCTTTGTACCTAAGAATCATTTTTATCCCTCCAACGTTTTTCTTTAAGCTCAACTTTGCCGATATTTTCGCACTGATACCAATGAATTTCTTTAACCTTTTCTTCTTCGCCATTGGTTATAATCGCCGTGCCGCGACATTTGTACCAATCTTGAGCTTTTGTCAAAGTGCCATTCGGAAGAGGATAGGTTTCAATGAGCCGTTGAACATCACGAATTTTTTCGCCTTCGGCAATGACCTTAACGCCCGTAACGATTGAGCCTTTCTTTATAAACCATTCGCCGTCACGCAGAGGTTTTTCTGTCTGCACGAAGAAAGTTTTTGCCATTGCGCTCAAGTCTCGCGGCAAAATAAATTCCTCGCTGATTTTGATTTCGTTGTCCATTTTAGAACATGAAGTTAAACAGTTGCGTCAAAATGCCCTGACGTTGTTTAGCGTTGAGCGGTCCTTTACCGTCGAATCGGATTGAGGCGTCGGCAACTTTCGTTGAAGGAACTGTATTATTCATGGTGACATCATCACGGCGAACCGTTCCGCGCAAAGTAATTTTGTGTTCGTCGCGATTTTGCCAAATGGACTGCACGCCCTCGATAATCATATTATCATTGGGCAAAACTTCAATAACGGTAACAGTTATCTGTCCGCTGAATCTGCTTGTATCAGTTGCAGAGCCGTCAGCTTGGAAATTATCGCCACCGCTAGCCGAAAACGCCCTGATAAAATCGAAAATGCCTGTGCCCGTGCCAACGCTTAACGAACCCGATTTAGAATTCGTGCGAGCTTTAGTAGCCGTTTGCGTCGTTGATTCGTTGATAACAATCGTCAAAATATCGCCGACGTTGCGCGCCTTTTTATCGGCGTATAAACTCATGGTGCCGTTGTCAACCCACAAAGATTTTGCCTCGACCGCGCCGCCACCAAATACAAACGCCGCAATCATAACCGCCGCCCAAAATTTTTTCGTCATCTACATTGTCACCTCCACCGTATGAGAATCGATAACTTTTGCCGTCAAGATTTTTTCCGAAGCCTCATTCTTAACTTTAACCAGAGAACCGACGCGCCCGCGTGTCATGACAATTCCTCGCGCCGAAACTTTCACGCCATTAAAATTTAAGACAATGTTGACACGTTGACCGCTGTTGACGGCGACGGGCTGTTGAAAATAACCAATCGTGACAGGCGAACCGGCGCGAATAAATCTGTGCGGAACTAAACCTTCAACTTCGGAAACGTTCTTGACATATTCGTTGCGCCCGTCAATGGCAATCTCCGCCGTGTGAAAATCTGCCGCCGTCACCGGAATTTCTATCCTCAAGTCGTGATTAGCAACGAGTACATTATCATAAACTTTGATATTCGCCGTGAAACTTATCGTCCGTTGAGCGCGTCCGTTAACGAAAACAACTGCTCGCACGGGCGTTAAGCTTATATAACTTATCTGTCCTGGAATTTGTGCCTTAACGTCGACGACGCCTTCAGGCAACTTTAAATCGGGCGCGTTCTGCATGAAAAAAATTTCGTGCCGACGAGTTTCTCCGCGCTTTGCTAAAGCTTGCTCCACAGCGTCGAGGACTATTGCTTCTATCTCCAAGCCGCTTATCGTAAATGCAAAAGTTCGCGGCATTAAACTCATTGCTAAGATTAACGCCGCGATAAATAAAAATTTTTTCATGTCAAATTATCGTTTCAACTGATTGGCAGTCTCAAGCATTGAATCGGAAGTTGTTACTGCCTTTGCATTTGATTCATAAGCGCGTTGGGAAACAATCATGTTAACCATTTCCTCGACGATTTGCACGCCCGACATTTCCAAAGTATTTTGTGCAAGAACGCCCGCGCCGTCTTGTCCAGGCTCGCTTTCAATCGGCGCACCCGATGCTGTAGTTTCTAAGAAAAGATTTTTCCCGTATGCATAAAGACCTTCGGGATTGACGAAACGCACCAAAGTTATCTGCCCGATTTCCGTTTGTTCGCCGCCAGCCGGTGTATCAGAAACTCGTCCGTCGGAACTGATAACCACACTGGATAGCGGCGCATTTTCATCAAGCGTAATATTCGGAATAAGTAAAAATCCGTCGCTGGTAACTAATCGGCGGTTTGAATCCAATTTAAAAGAACCGTCGCGAGTGTAAGCCGTTGTGCCGTCAGGCAGTTGAACTTGGAAAAATCCGTCGCCTTGAATACCCACGTCACTTGGATTGTCCGTCGTCTGCAAAGGTCCTTGTGTAAAAACTCTGTGCGTTGCCGCAACTTTGACACCTAAACCAATTTGCAAGCCTTGAGGATATTGCGTGCCGTTGCCGGAAGTGCCGCCCGCATCACGCAATGTTTGATAAAGTAAATCTTGGAACTCGGCGCGAACTTTTTTGTTGCCGTAAGTGTCAACGTTGGCAATGTTGTGCGCGACTATGTCCATATTTGTTTGCTGCGCCTTCATGCCCGACGCCGCCGACCACAACGCTCTCATCATAATGGAACATCTCCCTTATATATTTAACGTCCTTGTAAATTCTCCTCCACATTTATATATCGTTAAGATTTTATATTGCGTTAAAAATTTTTTCAAGTACCAAAAAAAAATTCTCATTTGCCATAAGATTTTCAGTAAGGGTTGATATAATCGCCACATATTTAAGAAGCGATTAAACGAGGTGGAGGAAATGAAGTTGAAGCGAATGTTTTGGACGCTGATTCTAATTTCCGCTATGTGCATTTCAAATCTCTGTTCGGCGGCGGCGTTAAAATACGGCGACAGAGGAAACGACGTTAAAGAAATTCAAGAATATCTCATAGCACAAAATCTTTTGCACGTGGCGGCGGACGGAGTTTATGGTACAGCTACGGTAAATGCCATTAAGGATTTTCAAGCCGCGCTCGGTCTGGAAGTGGACGGCGTGTGCGGTGCAGAAACTTATAAAATTTTACGGGCGGCGGCTTACGACGAAATTGATATAACAACTTACCAACCCGGCGATTACGTCCCCGAACCGACAAAAACTGTCAACTCGGCTGTCAATTCCGTGACTCCTGTCAATACTGTTTTGAGTGCAGTCAACACCGTCAAAGAAGTCGTTCAATATGCGGGCGTTGGTGACGTTATCAAGCTCGGCATGCAAGGTGATGGCGTTGTTTACATGCAAAACAAATTGGCGGAGCAAGGTTTTTATGACGGCGAGGCTGACGGCATTGCAGACGCTGATACGATTGACGCCTTGAAAGATTTCCAAAGCAGTCGCGGCATGATAGCTGACGGTATTTGCGGGCGCAAAACTTATTTCGCGCTTGATTCGCAAGAGGAGCCTGCTAACCTCAACGATTACGAATTTTCCTCCGAAATACCCGATTTTACCCGCGTGATTCGCGTCGAGGCAACCGCTTACAGTAGTGCGCAACCTGGCTTAAGTGATTACACGGCACTTGGCACAATTTGCCAACGCGGCGTCATAGCAACTGACCCTTCCATTATTCCGCTTGGTACCAGAGTTTTTATTCCTGGTTACGGCTATGCAGTTGCTGAAGATACCGGCGGCGCGATTGTCGGTCATAAAATCGACGTTGCGTTTGATACCGTTGCCGAATGCTACGAATTCGGTCGCCAATTCATCGACATTTATATCCTAGACTAAAATATTTTAAGCCGCGCAGATGTTCGCTACAATTCGTTGACATCTATCCTCGACTAAAGAACATAAAAAAATCCCTACCCGAAATTGGGCAGGGGTAATTTTTTTACTAATGAAATCTTTGAGCTAATCATTAAATTTTTCCCACTCTAAAACGAAATGTTATAATCATTAAAAATTTGTAGGGAGGCGAATTTTGTGAAGAGCGTTGATCCTGGTATTTTGAATAAGTCCGAGTGTTTTTCTTTTCAGCCGCCGGAAGTCGCCGCTAAGACAATGAAATATTTAACTTGGTGTGGTCATTATTTTTGCACGAACAGTTATTTTATGGAGCGCGAAACTTATCCGTATGTACTGGTGGTTTTCGTGCGCGATGGCAATATGGACGTTCGCTACAGCGGTAAAAATTATCTTATCGGCAAGGGCGACGTGCTGTTAATTGACTGCGTTAACCCGCATTATTATCGTGCTCATGACGGATTGGAGTTTTTGTACGTGCACTTCGACGGCATTTGTTCGCATGAAGTCACCGAGTTGATTATCCAAAACAATAACAGTCCCGTATTCCGCCGCTCTCATAATCTCAAGGTTGGGCAGGAAATTTTTGATTGCGTTCAATTTTTTACCAAAGGCGGCTTGACGAATATTTTTCAAGAGGCGTTTCACATTGAGAGAATTTTATATCTGCTCTCGTGCGAGGCGGAAGAAAAAATTGTCGAAACTTCGCCTATGGAAAAAATTATCACGCACATTCACGAAAACTTTACACGAACGATAACGGTTGATGAACTTGCCGAGCTTGCCGCTGTAAGTCCAAGTCATTTGGCGCACACTTTTAAAAGGCAAACCGGTTATGCTCCCGTTGAATACGTTCTTAAAATGCGCATGGAACGGGCAATGATGCTTTTGACTCACTCAAGCAAGACCGTCGCGGAAATTTCGGAGGAAATCGGCTACGACTCTGTGAATGCGTTCATCAAAATTTTCAAGCGTAAAACAAATTATTCGCCGGGCGTTTATCGGAAAATGCAGAAGAGCGTCTAAAAAATTAATCGGCTTCGCAAAACGCGAGGTCGATTTTTTTTTGCACAGGATTGGCTAACTTTTGAACAGTTTGGCTAATTGTTGAAAGGCGTTTCGTCTAGTATGATTCAGCCATAAAAATTATTCACGGTCTTGATTGAAAGGAGTAATTCAAAATGTTAATCGGCGAAAAGAAAATCTCTCGTCCCCTCCGTTGGGGCATGATCGGCGGCGGCAGAACGGCTAATGTTGGTCCGAAACATCGTCGCGGCGCACTCTACGACAATACGGCATTCAAACTCGTCTGCGGTGCTTTCGACGTGGATCCCACTCGCAACGTTGAGTTCGGTACAAATCTTGGTGTCGACAAAGACCGTCTCTATCCCGATTACAAGACGATGATCGCAGAAGAGGCCAAGCGCGAAGACGGCGTTGAAGTCGTTGACATTGCCACCCCGAATTTCTTGCACTATGAAATGGTTAAAGCGGCTCTGGAAGCGGGCTTGCATGTTATTTGCGAAAAACCGTTGTTCTTCGAAGTTGCTCAAGGCGAAGAAATTATGAAACTTGCTAAAGAAAAGAATCGTTTCGTCGGCGTTTGCTACGGTTTCTCCGGTCATCCGCTCCTTATGCAAATGCGCAAGATGGTTGAGAGCGGCGATCTTGGCGAAATTAACATGGTTGAACTTAGTTATACTCACGGCTTTGGTTGCGACGCTCTTGCTGACGTTAAGGCAGAAGGGCAGAAATGGCGCGTTGACCCGAAAAAATCCGGTCCCTCGTTCGTGCTCGGTGACCTCTCCACGCATACTTTCTATATGTCCGAACTCGTTTGCCCGCAACTTAAACTTAAACAACTCCTTTGCGATCGTCAATCGTTTGTAAAATCTCGTGCACCGTTGGAAGATAACGCCTATGTCCTCATGCGCTACGAAAATGGCGCGGTCGGTCGTATGTGGGCTTCCGCTGTCAACGCCGGTTGCATGGACGGACACCGCGTAAGAATCGTTGGTTCCAAAGCGTCAATCGAATGGAGCGATAATCAACCCAATGAACTTTTGTATCAAGTGCAGGGCGAGCCGATTAGAAAGATGATTCGCGCAATGCCTTATCTCTACGACGAAGCTAATGCATTTGAACGTCTTGGCGCACTTCATGCTGAGGGCTTGATTGAGTCTTGGGCTAACATTTACATTCAATTTGCCGTTGCAATCGACGCAATCAATCGCGGCGACAAAGAAACTCTCGATAAACTTGTTCTGCCCGATTTAGCTCATGGCGTCGATGGTGTCCGCTGGGTCAACAAATGTGTTGAGTCTGCCGATAAAGGCGGCGTTTGGGTAGATTTTGAATAAGATAAAATTGTTGGATTAGGGTAAGGAGCAGGGAAGAATTTTTCAACCTTGCTCCTTGTCTTAAATGTGAGGGGAGGTTAAACTAATGGCGGAATCAGGCGAATATCGTTCAACACTTACGCGAATTATGATTATCGCGACACTCGGCGGACTTTTATTTGGTTATGATACGGGCGTCGTCAACGGTGCATTGCCTTTTATGTCGGCTCCTGACCAGCTCAATCTTGACCCGTTGCAAGAGGGCATGGTTGTTTCGGCGTTATTGGTCGGCGCGGCAGTAGGTTCATTCTGCGGCGGTAAACTTTCGGACTATCAAGGACGCAAGAAAAATATTCTTTGGTTGTCAATAATTTTCTTTGTTGCGACGTTAGGTTGTTCACTCGCGCCGAGTTTCTACGTTATGTTAGTCTCGCGTTTCGCTCTGGGCTTAGCGGTCGGTGGCGCATCAGTTACCGTTCCCGCTTACCTGGCAGAAATTTCACCTGCTGAAAGACGCGGACGCATGGTTACTCAAAACGAGCTTATGATAGTCACGGGACAATTTCTGGCATTCTTAATTAACGCAATTATCGCCGTAGTTATGGAAGGCGAAAACCACGTCTGGCGTTATATGCTCTCCGTCGCGGCGTTACCGGCTGTGCTCTTATTCTTCGGAATTCAATCTTGCCCCGAAAGCCCGCGTTGGCTCGTATCTAAAGGTCGTTCCGATGAATCCCTTGCTATTTTGAAGAAGATTCGCTCTACCGCTGATAAAGCCGCGCAGGAACTTCGCGAAATTGAAGACACTTTGGCAAAAGCCGCTAGAGAAAATGCCGCTGCCTTGAGTGAAATCAATCAACCTTGGGTTCGCAGAATTATCTATATTGGTATCGGTATTGCGTGTTTCACTCAGTTAACTGGCGTCAACTCAATTATGTATTACGGCTCGCAAGTTCTCAACGAGGCTGGTTTCTCCCGTCAAGCATCAATCATTGCAAACACCCTTAACGGTCTTGCGTCTGTTATCGGCACGTCGACAGGTATTTATCTGATGAAGACAATGCCGCGCAGAAGAATGTTAACATTCGGTTTTTGCGGCACGACTTTTTCCCTGCTGATGATTGCAGTTTTGGCAATGATCATGAGTGGCAACCCCGCGTTCCCGTATCTTGTACTCGGTTGCACAGTTCTATTCCTCTTGAGTATGCAAGGCATGATTGGACCTATCCTCTGGTTGAGCATTTCAGAAATTATCCCGTTGAGATTCAGAGGTTACGGCATGGGTATCTGCGTCCTGTTCGTTTGGGTCACAAACTTTATAATCGGTTTATTCTTCCCAACACTTTTGGCAAGCTTCGGTCTGCAAATTACATTCATAATCTTTGCGGTAATCGGTTTGATAGCGATAACCTTTACGAGGCTTTGCGTCCCTGAAACTATGGGCAAAACGCTTGAGCAAATCGAACATCAATTCCGCAATTACAACCGCGAAGAAATTCAATCCGTCGGCACGACTTTACAAGAACATTGATTAAAAATTTTTAGGAGGGCTTTAAAATGAAACTTTCAATCTGCAGTGACGTATTCGGTAAAATTCTGTTCGGCGAAATGCTCGACAAAGTCAAAGCTTATGGCATTGGCGCAGTCGAAATCACTACCGGCGGCTGGGGCGGTTGTCATTATGTTCCGTCGGCTCGCGACCTGCTCGACAATCCCGCAAAATTGCAAGCGTTCAAAGACGAACTCGACAAGCGCGACATTGCAATTTCCGCGCTGAATTGTTCGGGCAATCCTCTCGTCAATAATCCTATGGGCAAAGCTCACAGTCAAACAATTCACGACACGGCAGAACTTGCCGGCAAGCTCGGTGTTAAAACTATCGTCACGATGTCCGGTCTGCCCGAAGCTAAAGCTGGCGATGTTACTCCCAACTGGATTACCTCCACAATTTCTTGGCCGGAATATGACGGCGTTAACTATATGGTTGAAGCGGTTAAATATCAATGGGAAGTCGCCGCTAAGTGGTGGAAAGAATACGCGCAATTTGCCAAAGACAACGGCGTTGAAAAAATCGCCATTGAAGAATTCCCCTGCCAACTCGTTTACAACGTCCGTAGCCTTAACAAACTCGTCGAAGTTGTTGGCTCCGATTTGGGCAAAATGATTGGCATGAACCTCGACCCGTCGCATTTGATGATTCAGGGTGCGGAGCCGATTGCCGCCGCTCGTGCTCTGGGTGAAAAGATTTTTTACATACACGGCAAAGACGCCCGCATTGAGCGTTATAAAGCTGACGTTGACGGTTTACTCGAAAATCTCCCCGTCGATAAATCCGTTGATAGAACGTGGAATTACGTTGCAGTTGGTTGCGGTCGTGACTTGCAATGGTGGAAAGAATTCTTCTCGGTGTGCCGCATGATGGGTTACAACGGCTATGTCTCTCTTGAAATGGAAGATTTAACTATGAGCGTCGAAGCGGGCTTGCAAACTTCGATTGACGCCTTAAATCAAACCATTAGCAAATAAGCCTTACCTCTAATTTTTCGGATAAATTTTATCCCCGTCAAATGGCGGGGATTTTTTTGCTTATTTTACTAAAGTTTTAGCGTCGACTACGGTCATTACGTTTAAAGAAGTTTCTAATTCGCATTCGACGGCAGAATAATCTTTGCGTTCAAAAATCTCTCCGAACTCAACGAACTCATGAGTCATTCTGTGGTTAAATTTATTCAGCGAAAACGTTTTAATTTCCTCGCCACGAATTTTTAGTTCAAAAGTTCTTAATTCATTCGGCGTACCGTTAGCTAAAATATAACCGGCGTCGCCTTGTATGCTCAAAAAGGACGGACTGCCCGAATCTTTTGCACCAGTGCATTGAGCTAAAAAATTTTCGTACTCAAGTGTAACGATACCGCTCGTGTCTACACCGTTCCAACCAAAATTTGCATGATAAAAAACTTTCTTAGGCAAGCCGAACAGCGCGACAACAAAATTCAAATTGTAAATGTTAACGTCCATAAGCGCACCGCCAAAAAGTTTAGGGTCAAAGGCGGGCGCAACTTCACCGCGTTTATAGGCGTCGTAGCGACTGGAGTATTGCGAGAAATTGCAAAGCACAAGTTTAACGTTGCCAATTTTAGGAAGCGCGTCGCGAATCGCATAAAAATTCGGCATGTGCAAAGTTGTAACCGCCTCGAACAGATAAAGCTTTTTGCTCAAGGCGAGGTCGATTAAGTCTTTTGCCTGCGCGGCAGAAGTCGTAAAAGGTTTTTCGACGATAACATTTTTGCCAGCATCAAGAAATTTTTTTGTGTACTCGTAATGAACGGAATTAACTAAGCCAACATAAACAAAATCAATCGCGGGGTCGTTAGCGATTTCGTCGAGGTCAGTTGTAAATTTATCGACGTTGAATTGTTTAGCGATCGCGGCGGCTTTATCGCGGCTGTGTGGTCTTGCCCAAATGTTCACGACGCGAAATTTTTTAGAGGCTTGCATTGCACCGATTGCCTCCGGAATAATTTTCCCAGTGCCCAGAACAGCGATATTAATCATAAAAAATCCCTCCTATATGTTTTTACTCGATGGCTTTGATTTTTCCTGCACTTATGATAAAATTTCGTTGCAAAGGAGTGAACGAATTGAGCAAGCCTACACAAGAGCAAATTATAAAGTTTTGTCACGCAAATACAGTTATAGATTTTTTGGAAGTGGAGGTGGTGCCGACACCCGACGGCGAAGCGCGTTTGGAGTTGTGCGCTGATTCACGGCATGCAAATCTTTATTCCATGACGCACGGCGGAGTTTTAACGACAATGGCAGATACTGCAATGGGCGCGAAATGTTTGGCGTTAAACAAGCGCGTGGTAACAATTTCTCTAACGATTGAATTCATGCACGCGATAATGACTGGTACGCGAATCATGACGGACGCAAAAGTTTTGCACGACGGACATCAAACTATGGTTTGCGAATGTAATATTGTCGACGCCGCCGGTAAACTTTATGCTAAGTCTAGCGCAACTTTTTTTGTAACGGGAATTTTAGACGAGACTTAATTAAAAATTTGTGCTATTCAAAGCGGATTTTAATAATTATTGACTAAACTAAACTCAAATCAACATGAAAACTTTTTAGGAGGTTTTGGGTATGCTAAGGAAATTTAAATTGCTCGGCGTATTGCTGGCGGCAATAATCTTGTCAATCAGCTCACAAGTCGACGCCGCGCCCAACTGGAACACGAACGTAATTCAAGTAACAGGTATGGGCGTTGCTCCGCCACATGCAGTAAGTCAAGCTCATTCGGCAATGATGGCGCGTCGTGCAGCTGTGGTTGATGCTTATCGTCAGTTGGCTGAAGTTGTCAACGGCGTGCAAGTCGACTCTGAAACAACTGTTGAGCAAATGATTTTGACTTCCGACGTTGTCAAAACTAGAATCAGCGCAGTTATTAAAGGCGCGGTTATCGTCTCCGAAGGTGAACTTTCTGGCGGCGGCTATTCTGTAACTATGGAACTTCCGCTTTTCGGCGGTATAGGCGGGCTTGCTGAAACTGTTATTGAGCGTCCGACCAAAATTGAGCCGTTCCCCACAGTTGCGCCCGATTATCGTCCGCCTGTTGATTACACTCCTCCGCCCATTCCCGATTACCAGCCGCCGAAAATACATTCTAGCGGTCATTACACCGGTCTTGTTGTCGACTGCAGAGGTTTAGGGACGATTAACCCTGTCATGAGCCCCGTTATTAAAAACGACAGAGGCAATAAAATTTACGGACATAAAAATCTTGACTACGACAGAATTATTCGCGAGGGTATGGCAACTTATGCGCAAAGTATGAGCCAAGCCTCCCGCGCAGGTTCCAATCCGCTTATCGTCCAGGCAATTCGCCTTGATGACTTAAACGCAACGCCCGTTCTCTCTATGGAAAATGCGGAAATGGTTCTTTACGAAAATAATTCTTCGCACTTCCTCGAAAATATCGCGGTCGTCTTCCTTTACTAAGAATTTATTTTCGACGTCAATTATATAACTGATTTAGCCCTTAGCTACTCTGAATAAGAGCGGCTTTTTTTTTATATTAAAGCATTTGACATATCCCCTGACAATCTATAAAATATCTTGGTATTCAAGAAAAAGTTTTGGGAGGTGAGTGTTATCGCTATTACAATCGCAGCAGTCATCGTCGCAATAATTCTCGGTGTATTTGGCGGCTATGCGGCGCGAAAAAAATCTGCAGAAGCGCAAATCGGCTCGGCAGAAGATGAAGCGCGGCGCATCGTCGAAGAGGCACGAGAAAAAAGCAACGCAGAAAAAAAAGAAGCCATTCTTGAAGCTAAGGAAGAAATTCATAGAATGCGACAGGAACTCGACCGCGACACCAAAGAGCGACGCAACGAAATCTCTCGGCAAGAAAGGCGCGTCGTACAGAAGGAAGAGAACCTGGATAAAAAATTGGATTCGCTGGAGAAAAAAGAACTTCTTTTGAGTAAAAAAGAAGCGCGGCTTAATGAATCGCAAGCACAACTCGACGCAATGCAGGAAAAGGAGGACGCCGAACTTGAGCGCATTGCCGAACTTAGCCGTGATGAGGCACGAAATCTTTTAATGAGTGAGGTTGAGGAAAGTTTAAAACACGACAAGGCACTTAAAATTAAAGAGTATGAAACGCAACTTAAAGACGAGGCGGATAAACGAGCGCGGGATATTTTAAGTACGGCAATTCAACGCTGTGCGGCAGATCACGTAGCCGAAACAACAGTATCAGTCGTGGCACTCCCAAGCGATGATATGAAAGGTCGTATTATCGGGCGCGAAGGCAGGAATATTCGTGCGCTGGAGACGGCAACGGGCATTGACTTAATCATTGACGATACGCCAGAGGCAGTTATCTTGTCGGGCTTTGACCCAATAAAAAGGGAAATTGCCCGCGTCGCACTTGAAAGATTAATTGCAGACGGAAGAATTCACCCTGCGCGGATTGAAGAAATGGTCGAGAAAGCCCAGCGCGAAGTCGATAACCGCATGAAAGAGGCCGGCGAACAAGCAACATTTAAAGTTGGCGTACATGGAATTCACCCTGAACTTATTAAACTTTTGGGTCGGCTCAAATATCGCACGAGCTACGGACAAAACGTTCTGGATCATTCAATCGAAGTGGCAATGTTAGCGGGCATTATGGCTAGTGAACTCGGCGTCGACGTGAATTTAGCTAAACGCGCCGGACTTCTTCATGACATAGGCAAGGCAGTTGACCACGAAATTGAAGGTCCGCACGTGACGTTGGGCGCAGATTTGGCTAAACGTTATCGCGAAAATAAATTCGTCATAAACGCTATAGCCTCACATCACGGCGACATTGAGGCGACTTCTGTCGAGGCAGTCTTAGTTGCGGCGGCTGACGCAGTTTCAGCGGCAAGACCTGGAGCACGTCGCGAAAGTTTGGAAATGTACCTTAAGCGGCTGAAAATGCTTGAAGAAATTGCCGAATCATTCGAGGGCGTCGAACGTTGCTTTGCAATTCAAGCGGGGCGCGAGATTCGTGTTATGGTTAAGCCGGATAAGATTGACGACGCGGCGGCAGTTACTCTTGCTCATGACATAGTTAAAAAGATTGAGAAAGATTTAGATTATCCCGGACAAGTTCGGGCGACAATAATCCGCGAAGTTAGAGTTGTTGATTACGCGAAATAAAAATTTACTTAGGGAATAGGGAGCGGCTTTTCTTATCCCTATTCCCTTTGCCTTACAAAGGAGGTTGGAGCGATGTTTGATTTTCTGAAGAAGACGAAGAAACCCAATCCCGACGCCAGTCGGCTTTTGGCGTCGATTCTCGTGGTGTTTCCTGCAGTTCAATCAGTGACTTACGAGTCGAAAGGCGAAATGCTTGAATTCTCCTTTGCATTGGACATAAAATTTTCGCAAAATGAGATTGAAAACTTTTTAGCTTATGTTGCGGAGTCGTTGGAGACTTTCCACCAACTAGAAGGGTTAGGCGGTGCCAAAATTGAACTCAATGCCGAAGGGGTTTACGGCACGTGCTTTCTAAATGTGCGACGCGATGTGGCAACGTTGACTTGCCGAGAGCTGTCACTTCTGACGGAGCTAACAACAAATTATTTCGGCGACAAACTGATTGAGGAGTACGACAACAATTATTTCCCCGACGAAGAATATTTGATAGCGCAGGAAAATTATTTAGAACAGTGTTTGAATAATATGAGGCAACTGCGCGTCGAAGGGCGATTAGTCGGCGTGCGTGAACATGAGCGCGTTGTCGTCTACGCTCGATAGGAGAGGAGATTTTTTTTGAGAATTTTAATGGTCGGTGATGTTGTCGGGCAAACCGGCAGATATTTTTTTATGGAGCAGACGCCCGAACTTAAGCTGACTAAAAATATTGATATGGTTGTCGTCAACGGCGAGAATGCGGCGCACGGTAAAGGCTTAACGCCGAACATTTTTAACGAGTTGATTAGAGGCGGCGCGGACGTCGTAACTACGGGCAATCACATTTGGGACAATCCGAAAGTCATGGAGATTATCGACACGGAACCCTTTTTACTTCGCCCCGCCAATTATCCAGAAGATACGCCTGGCAGAGGCTTTTGCATTTATCCCGTTGGCAAAAAGAAAGTTGGCGTGATTAATCTTTCCGGCAGAACATATATGCCGCCGATTGATTGTCCGTTCCGGCTTGGCGAAAAAATTCTAAAGTTTATAAAAAAGGATTGCGACGTTATCTTAGTTGACTTCCACGCCGAAGCGACAAGCGAAAAGCTCGCCTTTGCTCATTACTTTGACGGACAAGTTACAGCGGTTGTCGGCACGCATACACACATTCAGACGGCTGACGCGAAAATTTTGCCTAAGGGCACGGCTTATATAACTGATTTAGGTATGGTCGGCGCGAATAATTCTATCTTAGGCATGGAGATTGAACCTGTGATAAAAAGATTCATGACGGGGCGTCCGAGTAAATTTGAAGTCGCCGAAGGAGCCGCGATTTATTGCGCCGTGATGATTGATATTAACAACAAGACGAATAAACCTACTAGGATTGAACGCATTTTTATTAAGGAAAAAAGTAAAATCTAAATATTTATTACCCGCCGCAATAAAATATATGACAAAATCGGCGAGGCTAGTGAAGGATTTAATTTAAGTTTGAAGAATTAACAGAGTAGACAATTTAGACGCAGAAGGAGCCGCAGCAGGTAGAAAATCACTACAACAGAAAAATGCAACAAGAGAGGAGGATCAATCATGGAAATCCTAAAGGTATCAGCCAAATCTAACCCCAATTCCGTCGCCGGCGCACTCGCGGGAGTTATCCGCGAAACCGGAAGTGCCGAGATGCAGGCGATAGGTGCCGGAGCGCTGAACCAAGCGGTTAAAGCGGTTGCCATTGCACGCGGCTTCGTGGCACCGCACGGCGTAGATCTCATCTGCATTCCTGCTTTTACGGACATTGAAATTGACGGGAGCGAGCGTACCGCTATTAAGCTCATAGTCGAACCGCGTTAATTCCTCATCTCGCCAAAGCAGTAAAAAATTCTGAAGCCGCAAAGGTAGACATTTATTAACGGAGGGAAAGTTCAATGGCCGGCGATTTGCACACTCACACGAATTTTTCGGACGGTTCATATTCGCCCGAAGAGCTCGTGACGGCGGCGAAAAAAATCGGTCTCCATTATCTAGCTATTACCGATCATGACACCGTTGACGGCGTTCGCCACCTTTATGAAAATGGGCTTTATCCGGGGCGGGGCGTCAATATAATTCCTGGAGTGGAGCTTAGTGCGAATCACCCCGAAAAAGATATTCACATTGTCGGCTATAACATTGATATTTATAACGAAGCCCTCTCGGAACTCATTGACAAAATCATTGAATCGCGTTGGGAGAGATTTAGCGAAATTATCAATACCCTGCATAATCAAAATTACGATATTCGAGAGACAGACGTTTTAAAAATCGCGGGCACAAGTCATTCAATCGGGCGAGCGCATATTGCCCGAACGCTGGTAAAAATCGGCGCTTTTAAAACTGTTCGCGATGCATTTGAAAAAATGTTAGGCAAGGGAAAACCCGCTTATGTGCCGCGCTATTTGCCTGAAGTTGACGAAATTATTGACGTGATTCATCAGGCGGGCGGCGTAGCTACGTTAGCACACCCAAAACTTATCGGCGATGATAACTTAGTCGAGGAGCTTTGCAAAAAATTGGACGGCTTAGAAGTTTATTACCCCTGTCACAAGCCCGACGAAACCCAGCATTATTATTTCCTAGCAAAGAAATATAATCTGCTGATAACTGGCGGAAGTGATTTTCACGGGACGTCGTCCAGATTTGTAAACAAGCTCGGCGAATTCACGATAAGCGATGACCTTGCAAAAAAATTTTTCACCGAATCACAGAATTAAATAGCGTATGTAAAAAAATAATCCGTCACAAAATCGCGGCGGGTTATTTTTTTATGGTATAATACCTGTGAAAAAAGTTTGAGGAGGATTAATCATGAGCATACTTGGCGCAGTGGCAGTACCGCACCCGCCGATAATTTTACCGGAAGTCGGACGCGGTGAAGAACAAAAAATTTCGGCGACAATAGCCGCTTACAAAGAAATTTCGCGGCGAATCGTCGAACTCAATCCCGAAACGATAATCATCACCAGCCCGCATTCAATCATGTACGCGGATTATTTCCACATTTCGCCGGGCGACGCGGCGGCGGGCAACATGGGACAATTCCGCGCCCCGCAAGTAGCATTGGCGATAAATTACGACGTAGACTTCGCAAGAAAACTTTCAACCGACTCAATGGCGGCAGGCGTTCCTGCAGGTTCTATCGGTGAAAGAAATCCCGCGCTGGATCACGGCACAATGATTCCGTTGAGATTTTTGCAAGAGGCAGGGCTTGACTTCAACCGCGTAAAATTTTTGCGAATCGGTTTGTCGGGCATGTCGGCGGCAATTCATTACAAGTTCGGGCGAATAATTTCTCAAGCGTCTGACGAACTCGGACGTAAAACATTTTTCATAGCGAGCGGCGATTTGTCGCATAAATTAAAATCAGATGGTCCTTATGGCTTTGTGGAAGAGGGACCTCAATTTGATTCGCAAATCATGGAAAATTTGGGTAGTGCAGATTTCTTGAAGTTGCTGACTATGGACAATAAAATTTGCAATCGGGCGGCGGAATGCGGTTTGCGTTCGTTCTGGATAATGGCGGGCGCACTCGACAAAAAAGCCGTCCGCGCAGAAAAATTATCTTATGAGGGTACATTTGGCGTTGGTTATGGAATTGTTTATTTCAACGTCGGTGGCGAGGACTCCTCAAGAAATTTCGCTTATCAGTTGGTGCACTTTAAAAAACACGAATTAGAACAGCGCAAGGCTAAAGAGGACGACTTTGTTAAATTAGCGCGTTATAGTCTTGAAACTTTTGTTAAGACGCACAAGCCCGCAAAATTACCCGACAACTTGCCCGCCGAATTGACTAATCGCCGCGCAGGAGCCTTTGTAAGTTTGCACAAGGACGGAAATCTGCGCGGGTGTATTGGCACGATTATGGCGACGCAAAATACGCTTGCCGAAGAAATTCTGCAGAATGCAATTTCGGCTTGCTCTAAAGATCCGCGCTTTGAGCCCGTAAAGCTTGACGAAATTGACGATATTGAATACAGCGTCGACGTTTTGGGCGAGGCGGAACGTATTTTCGACATTAAAGATTTGGACGTTAAAAGATACGGCGTGATTGTCGAGAACGGCGCACGCAGAGGATTGTTGTTGCCTGACTTGGAAGGCGTCGACACTGTCGAGGAACAAATTGCAATCGCCAAACGCAAGGCGGGTATTCGTCCCGAAGAAAAAGTTATGCTGTGGAGGTTTGAAGTCATTCGCCACCATTGAGGAGGCTTTGTTATGAAAAAATTTTTAGCGGCGATTATTGCGGTTATTGTTATGACAACGGCCTTTGCAACGGTGCTCGCGTCAAGTTATGTCGGCAATGCCAAAAGCAGAAAATTTCATTATGCTGATTGCTCAATGGTTAACAAAATGAATACCGCGAACAAAGTTTACATGAACACCCGTGAAGAGGCGATTGCGGCGGGTTATGTTCCGTGCAAACGTTGCAAGCCTTAAGGAGATTTTATGGACAAATTAAAAGTTATATTTATGGGCACTCCCGATTTTGCCGTTCCGAGTTTAGACGCTCTTATTGATAAAACTCAAGTTATCTGCGTCGTTACACAACCTGACAGACCAAAGGGGCGCGGTCATAAACTTCAGCCGCCGCCCGTCAAAGTTTTTGCTGAGGAAAATAATTTGCGCGTGATTCAGCCGCTCAAAGTCAAAGCTCGTGAGGTCGTCGTTGAACTTGCCGAACTCAAGCCAGATTTAATTGTCGTCGTCGCGTTCGGGCAAATTTTATCGCAAAAAATTTTGGATATTCCGCGCTTTGGTTGTATCAATGTCCACGCCTCACTTTTGCCGAAATATCGCGGCGCGGCTCCGATTGAGTGGTCGATTATCAACGGCGAAAAAATTACGGGCGTAACCACAATGCAAATGAACGCCGGACTTGATACGGGCGATATTTTATTCAAAAGCGAAGTTAAAATTTCCGACGATATGATTTTGCCCGAATTGCGCGAAAGACTTATGATAGTCGGTGCGGATTTATTGCTCAAAACACTTTATAAACTGCAGAACGGCGGACTTCAACCGATTAAACAAGATGATTCGCTGTCGACTTATGCGCCGTTGCTCAAAAAGGACACGGGATTAATCGACTGGAATAAATCTGCGCGGGAAATTCACAATTTAGTTCGCGGGCTTTACGGCGGGGCACGGGCTGGAAAGTTTAAAATTTGGCGGACGCGGCTCGCTGAAGAAAATCTTTCGGCTGGGGAAATTAAAATCGTCGACGGAAAATTTTTTGTAGGAACGGGCGACGGCTCACTTGAGATTTTAGAAATTCAAGCTCCAAATTCAAAGAAACTCAACGCGGCAGATTTTTTACGCGGCAATAAAGTTGGTGACAATTTTTGGACGAACGAATAATCGCGACAGTTGAGCAACGCACTGACGATTGGCAATACAGCTTGCGCCCGCGCAGATTACGCGAATACATTGGGCAGGATAAAGCTAAGCAAAACTTATCCGTCTTCGTAAAGGCGGCAGTTAATCGGCGTGAAGCACTTGACCACGTTTTACTTTATGGACCGCCTGGATTGGGAAAAACAACATTGGCAGCGATAATTGCTAACGAATTGGGCGTAAACTTCCGTCAAACGTCGGGACCGGCAATCGAACGGGCGGGCGACTTAGCGGCAATCTTAACCAATTTGCAAGACCGCGATGTTTTATTTATCGACGAAATACATCGCCTGAATCGGCAAGTCGAAGAAATTTTATATTCGGCAATGGAAGATTTCGCGCTGGATATAATAATCGGCAAAGGACCACGAGCGCGTAGTATTCGCGTAGACATTTCGCCGTTTACGTTGATAGGAGCTACGACTAAAGCTGGTTCGTTATCGCCGCCGTTGCGTGATAGATTTGGCGTTATCAGTCGGCTTGAATACTATTCGACGGAGGCATTAGTCGAGATTATCACTCGCGCCGCGCAGATTTTAAAAATCCCGATTGAATTAAACGGCGCGCAGGAAATTGCTCGTCGCTCAAGAGGCACGCCGCGTATCGCCAACAGACTTTTAAAACGTGTTCGCGACTTCGCGCAAGTTGAAGGCTCCCAAATTATTACTGACGACATTGCAGACCGTGCACTGCTTGCTTTGGAAGTTGACCGCGAAGGGCTTGACCACACAGATCGCCGCATGTTAGACGCCATGATAAAAAAATTTCACGGCGGTCCCGTCGGCTTAGAAACCATTGCCGCCGCCATAAGCGAGACCCGTGAAACTATCGAGGACATTTACGAACCATATCTTTTGCAACTGGGATTTATCATGCGGACGCCGCGCGGTCGTGTCGTGACAGAGGCGGGCTATACTCACATGGGCGTTGCTTATCCGAAATTAAACGACGCACCAATACCAACACTTTTCGACTTTGAAGACTTATAAAAAATTTTTTCGCCTTCGGGCGATTTTTTGTTTGTGTTATTCCAATGTTTTTGTTATTATGTAAAAATTTTTTCGATGCGGTTTAAAGGGATTTTGTATTTTGCAAAGGATGATGCTTTATGGCAATGGTAGTAAAGAATAATTTAATGGCAGTGCGCACGCTTAATCAGATGAATCAAAACAATTCGGAGCTGAATAAGCGATTGGCAAAAGTTTCGAGCGGAATGAAAATAACTTCTGCGGGCGACGACGCTGCGGGCTATTCGATTTCGGAGAGAATGCGCGAGCAAATTCGCAGTCTCAATCAAGACGTGCAGAACGTCCAGAACGGCGCGGCAATGATTAAAATTGCGTCGGGCGGCGTGGAAGATATTATCAACGTGTTGCGCGCTATGAAGGAAAAGGCAATCAACGCCGCTAACGACAGCAACTCTTCAGAAGACCGCCGAACGATTCAAAAAGAATTAACTCAAATGACTGCCACAATTAACGACATGGCATTGGACGCTAGGTACAACGGCAAGCGGCTAATCGACGGTAGCTACGACCCCAAAATAAAATACGCCGATGCCTCGACAAGTGCCTTGCAAGTTGCTAAGGCAATGATGAGTTCCCTCAACGAAACGACTTTATCCGGCACGGCGGCTCTCGACGCGGCGATTAATTCTGCCTCAAATGGCAAGTTCGCGACAACGGACGCGCTTATCAACAAATTCATGAGCGACTTAGAAAGCTCGTCTTCGTACACCGACTTTTTGGAAACTTACTGCGGAATAATTTTAGGCAACGAAGACACGGGCGCAATCACCGGTTCGGACGCGGGCGGCGACACTGTTAAGACTGCTAAATCAATCGTTCCCGAACAAGTAGCTGTCTCAAGTTGGGGCATTCCGATTGCTGGTTCTTCGACGACTATTGACGGCTTAACCGTTAAGTGGCCGACCACAGGCTCAAACGGGGATCTAAGTCCTACTGAAAAACATATCTTGGCGGGCTTAAATTCTGACTGGATAGAGCAAAGCTTAAAATTAGTCAAAGAAAGTTACGGTATTGATTTCAACTCCGACGGCGCGACTGTCAATGAAATCGATGTTGCGTTTGAAAACAATAGCACAAGTGGTTGGTTGGCTTATGTCTCCTCTAGTTCAAGTTATTTAAAATTAACTGTCAAAATGTATTATTACAACGATATTGACACCAACAGCGAAGACGGCGACTTACTCGCTACAAGTTCCATGTATGGTCGAGCAAGTTATCTTGACAGAACGATTGCTCATGAATTCACTCATGCACTTATGGCGGCGAACATTAATAATTTCCATTCTCTCCCTTTATATATAAAAGAGGGCACGGCGGAACTCGTTCACGGAATTGATGATGAACGCCCAAGGGCAATGCAAACGTTGTTGGAAAATCCGAGCGACCTTGAAAAAATTTTTAATGGCGAACTTGATGGCACGACCGGCAAAGAATATACAAGTCCTGAAGATCCGTACGCCGCCGGTTATATGCTCCTGCGCTATTTGGGTAAACAGGGGCAAAGTCCGACCGGTACAAAATATGTTGAGAGCATGAGATACGCTCCACTTGTCATTCAAGACGGCACGCAAGCCGGTCAGCACAACAATTTTTATATTAAGGACATGCAGACAAAATCTTTGACGGCGGGTGAAATTTTCAACTCGTACGGCGAACTTATAAACGAGAACGATAAAGCCCGTTACGAAGCCTTGAACTATGACGCTGATAAACAGGCGGCGTGGCTTGAAACGCTTCAAGAGGCGGAAAATATGACAATCGACGAAATTTCCCTCCTAACTGTTAAAGACGCAAATATTGCAATCAGAGTTATTGACGGCGCGTTGGAATATGCACTTGATAACGCCACGACTATTGGCGCATATCTCCAGCGGCTTGAAAGCACAGAAACTAATCTTGTTACGTCGCATGAAAATGTTACCGCTTCCGAATCGACAATCCGCGATGCTGATATGGCTAAGGAAATGACTGCTTACACTAAAGCAAATGTTCTTTCGCAAGCGGCGCAATCTATGCTCGCCCAAGCTAATCAAAGTGCAACTAACGTTTTGAGTTTACTAAGATAAAATTTTTAATCTTGTCGCCTTCGGGCGATTTTTTTTGCGCAAAAAAACACCCCGACAAACTTTCTGCCGGGGTGCCGAACCGATAATTCAGTTCAAATTATTTGCTTGCGCTTATCTCAAGTTCGCTAGTATCTTATTCAAATTGGTTAGTCTGACGGTTAGCTTTAACAGCCGTGCCATCGTCGAAGGAGAAGGTAACGTCTGCGCTGCTGTTGATGTTGAGCTTGCCGCCATCGTTGAAGGTAACTTCGATGCCAGACGCGCTGATGTTGGTTCTGTCGAAGTCAACCTGATCGAGAGTTGCGCCGAGGTGGATAATGTCGCCGCTGTTAGCACTCATGATCGTATCGTTGCCGTTGCCGACTTCATAGTAGAATTCGTTGTGAGCCGAGCCGCCATACATTACGTCGTTAGCGTTGCCTGCGCCGCCCCACATGCTTGCATTGCCAAGACCGCCATAGATCGTGTTGGAGACGTTGTTACCAGCCATTTCAACCGCCGCATTGGAGCCGCGTGCATCGATAACTGTGTAATCGCCAACAAACTCAACGCCGTCGGAGAAGTCCGGAGCTTCGAGCCAGACCTTAGCAGATGTGACATCACCGATTTGAACTGTAGCGTTCTTCTCGGTTGCAGTGTAGAAGTCAACGTAGGAGTTGTCAACGGTATTGACGCTAGAAACGATTTGAACAACACTCTCGCTAGCGGTGCCACGGTCAACGAGGAATTCTTTGCCTGCTGCACCTTCGATTGTGACTTTCTCAGTTGCCTGGCTCTCAGCACCTTTGATTGCGAGGCTTACAGAGCCGTCAGAGTTGACTTTAATGTCGGTGACGTCATTGTTGTCAGCCATGCCGAGGTTCAAGTTATCGAACGTTGCAGTGTTGCTACCGCCGTCTTCGATGAACTCGAAGTTGGTGATGGTGTTCTGTGCGCCGTTCTTGATGCCTTGTACGAAGAATTCGGTGGAGCCGAACTTATTGGTGCCAGTCGAGCCGACCAAGACGTTTCTGCCGCCTGCGCCGTAGAGGGAGCTTTCGCCGGTACCTGCAACGAGGACTTCGTTATGCTCGCCGCCCTTGAACAGGGTGTTGCCGGAACCGCCGATGAGGCTGCTGAAACCGGAGAGCAGAGTTGCGCTTTCGCCGCCGACGCTGGTGCCGACCCAGTCGCTGTCAACGTCAACGTTAACATCGCCGCTGTATTGTGCAAAGTTAATCGCGCCGTCTTCAGCTACGAAGTAGTTAGGAGCGTTGGTGTCGGTAACGTTAATCGTGCCGCCGTCTTTAGCGATAGCTGCCTTCATGACAGTGCTGTCGTTGATAAACGTTTGCGCGATGAAGTCTGCCTCGGTGCTAACAGCTGCCGCCGTTGTGGTCTTGGTGGTTTCGTCAGCGATAGTGAGGAGACCGTCTTCATACTCAATGGTTCCGAGACTGCTTACAGCACTGATATCGAGGACATCGCCGTTAAAGCCAGTCTGCAAACCAGTAATCGTGTTGAGACCTTGACCAACAACAACTGTTGCCGCTTGGCGAGTAGCATCGTCGGTAAGTCTAATCTGGTTGGAGCCTGCGCCCGCGCTAACGGTATCGCCGCCGCCAGCATAGACAGTATCGTTGCCAACGCCAGATATGAGTGCGGAACCAACTGTATGGTCGCCCTTCTTGTTACCAACGAGGATAACTTCTTCTTCAATGTCGCTAGCGTCGAGAATGCCGCCGTCCTTGCCAGTGAAGCCGACCAGTTGTCCGTCGTCGTCGCCGTAGGAGTCACTATTGTCTTTATAACCGAACAGTCTAGCCATCGTCTGATGGTTCGAGGTCTTGTTGTTAATTCTGATGTCAGTGATGCGATCCGTTCCGTCAGCCGCCTCGTCGCGGTCGATAGAAAGGATTCTGCCGTCTTCGAAGAGGAGCAGTCCATCATCGATTGCGGAGCTGAGATCCTTAACGGACTCAATCTGCGGATCGTGAACCACGATACCTGCACCAGTCATTTCGTCATAGTGATCGACAGTAATTCTGCCGTTAGCCGCTGCATAGGTGATAATCTTATCCGCGCCGCCAGCGTTAGCGTCGAAGTAAACAGGAACCGGACCTTGTACAACGACCGAATCATTGCCTACGCCGCCAACAACGCTGACCAAGCTATTCGAAGTATCGCCTGCTTCAGGTCTTACGATAACTGCGTCGCCGCCTGCGCCCAAAGCGATATTCTTCTGTCCGTCGCCGCTAACAACTGCCAAGTTCTTGCCTTTGTCGTTGAACGCGGCATTTGCTGTACCTTCGTCGTCAAGGTTGATTCTTACGCGGTTTGCGTTAGCAGACTGATCCATAGAATCGTTGTCGGTTTCAGTGAAGACTTGATCGCCGTAAGTGGTCGGATAAATACCGAGCATACTAGAAATATAATCAACAGTAGAACCCTTAGTTACAATCGGATGAGCCGCTTCAGTTACGAAGGAGCTGAGGTTGCCGCCCTTAGTGTTGAAGCCGATAATCTCTTGATCGGTTTCGTTGGCAACGTCAATTTTCGCCGCGCTGTATTCTTTACCGTTGACCGTAACAGGACCAGAGGTGACAGTGAGGCTTGCTTCGTCGTCGAGGTCGGTGACTACGCCGGCGCCAGTGATGTAAACGACTTTGTTGCTGTCGTTTGTGACAGTGTAAGCTTTGCCATTGACAACAAATGTACCGTTGCCGTCATCGTCGGTTGCAAACTGGAAGCTAATGCCTTCAGCAGTGCCAGGGTAGATTATATCGCCGTCGGTGAGACCGCTGACAGAAGAGATCTTATTGCCGTCGGCAACTAACGTAAGAGCACCAGCGGAGGTATATCTGAGGTAATCGCCGTTAATGGTGATGTCGTAGGTACCAGCCGCCAGAGTAATTCCAGCAGTCGTGAAGTTATCAATAGCCTTAAGTGCGCCAGTGCGATCAATGGTGAATACGTTGTCAGCGTCTTCGGAGACAATCGCTTCTGTGAAAGGAAGAGCTGCCGGGAAGACCGAGCCTTCGTCGATACCGCTAATTTCAAAGAGCGGAGCTGTTGCGTCAGTTACATCGCTAAGCGTGATAGTGTAGCCAGTTGAATCGCCCGTAATGTCGGGAACAGTAACTGCGGTGGTTTCAGCCAGATAGAACAGATCAATTCCGGAGCCGTTAGGAACGGTGATATAATCGTTCTTGGACGCGAAGACAAAGCCGGTAATGCCGTCGTCTTCGTCGAAAATGAAGTGACCATCGCCCTTGTGGGTGTAAGTGAGACCACTAACAGGATCCGTGATTGTGGATGTAGCTGTTGAACCATTTACGGTAGCAAGATCATAGCCATTGAGCGAATAAATAGTATCGCCCGAAGTAACTGCAACAACACCATTTTTATAAATGAAGTCGCCTGTGCCAACCGAGATATAACCAGTCGGATTATCAGGATCGCCGATAGCAAGTCCTTGGTCAGCAGCAGTTGCTACCGCACCGTCGACTACCATGCTGTCGTTTTCGCCAAGATTGTCAAGGTTAGCAACGCTCAAAATGTTACCGTTATCATCGAAGTAAACAGTAACTGCAGCGTCAAGAGCTTTAGCGGTGGTGAATGTCAAAGTGGTGTTGCTGTCAGAAACGACTGCCGTACCGAAAATCGATACTTCATAGACGTCGTCGGAATTTCTGGCAATGGTATATGGTTGATTCGAGCCAGCAATACCAAAGGTAAGCGTGTTGCTGTCTTCGTCTTGGAAAGTAGTCAAGCTTGAGCCACTCGGAACGGTAATAACATCATTATTGCCGCCGAATTTAAAGCCAGTAACTGCGCCGTTGGAGTCGAGGATAAATTGAGCATTGCCGCTGTTGTTGTCGTAAGCGAAAGTGGTACCTGCAACTCTAATTGTTTCTACAGCAGTGGGCAGAACGAGGAAATCAGCACCGCCTGCACCAGCGACATTAATTGTGCCGCCGTCAGCCGTTAAGCCGCTAATGTCGAGTGTGGTTTCGCCGTCTGAATTAGTGGTGATAGTAAATTCGCCGGTTGCGTTCCTAATGTTAACTTCTGCAGTGGAGCCAGAGGGATCGGTGTAATCGAACTTGTAATCATTGCTAACGGTAACGGAGCCAGCTTCAGTAAGTGTGATGCTTTCGAGATTGCCATCGTTAACGTCAAACGTACCTGCAGCAGAGGGTTCGATTGTTATGTCACCTTCTGTAACATCGTAAAGGGCATCATTGACAGCACTACGACCAAAGCTGAAACGACCGCCTTTTTTGAAGGCACCGCCAGTGAAATTACCGTTATCCATATCGAAATCGACGGAAGCACCAGCGTCGGTTCCAAACGCCAAACCGTTGCTGAGAGTGAAACTGGACGCACCACGAACTACGAGGCTCTTAATCGCTGACAGTACAACTTCAAAGAACGTTTCGCCAGCAGAGTTTTTCCTTACAACCAAACCCTCAATAGTGACGTTACCAGCATCCGAACCTTCAACGATAGGGGTGTTGCCGTTTGCATCAGTCGTGTTGTAAACTTCACCCGCTACGCCTTCTTTGCCTTCTGCAAGCGGAGCATTGATCTCAGAAGCATCGACTTCCTTATTCGGAGCCTCGTCGCCGTCATCAGCCTTGTCGTCGCTGGGCTTGACTTCAATGTCCAAGTTGAAACCTGCTACGCCGCCACCGACGAAATCATTGTCAAAAGAAAATTCACCAAAAAAGTCAATCATTTATAAAGTACTCCCTTCTTCAGTCGCAATTTTTATCGCGACTCAATCAAGAATTAATACCTGCTTGCTGTCGATTAGCAAGCTCCAAGAATCAAACCGTTATTGAGAACTTACAAAAAGCTGATAACTTTTATGTCTCATTCCTATTTCAACGCGCCCGCTTTTGCCTTTGGCTACTCGCGTTTGGTGTAACGCTCCATAGGCTTAACTTTCCCGCTAACGAACGGGTAGGATTTGTAATCGAACCCCTTTTAGAAGAATCCCAAAAAACTAAAACAGCGTTAGATTTGCGAACCCTACACGATTCACTAAACCCAAACGCCACAGCCCTAATCTTACATCTTTGGTTCCCCAACCTCCGATGAAGATTCCCCTTTACTTCGACTAGCCCGCGTCCACCAAACGCTTTGACTTGTCGCGCGCAGAATACAGCAGGAAAAGATTTTTGTCAAGTGTGGAAAGTTAAAAGTTTCTTAAAAGTCTTTTGGTGCGGTTATTTTTTCTTCTTTTTTTTCTTAGCCTTTTTAGGGGAGCGGGTTGCGTTGGCGAATTTAGCTTTAAGTTTATCGGCGTCTTCTTTTTGTTTTTCGGTAGATTTTTTATCGCGTTGCATTTTGGCGTACTCCGCGCCCAAGCCCGCTAATTTGTGTTTAACAGTCATAAGCGGGTGACTTAAGAGCATTTTCTTTTGTCCGCCTTTCATAATCTCCAAGAAATCATTGGTAAAGCGTTCGCCGAAACAAGGCGTCTCGCACTGTTCGCAAATCGGCTTGCCAATGCCATAAGGACAACGGCTAATTTTAATCATGACAGTCGACAGGACGGCGGTACATTTGGCGCAAAGTTTGTTATCTGTTGTGCCGTGATTGGCGTTGCAATATTTGCCAAACGTCTTGCGAATATTTTCTTTTTCCTTCGGGACGTTGTTTTTCAATTCAGGTTCTTTACGTTTAGGCAAGAGACTTTTAACTTTATCGAGAATTCCCATAGTTAAGGCTGCTACTAAAAACATAGTCACTCATAGACAAGCGTCCTTTGTGTCCATGTCAAGATGAATTGGACAAACCTCGCGGTTTTGTCTTACTGCTTCAAAGTGTCCGTCTTCGCCTAAGCTAGCGACGTTTGCTTAACACTCCACAGTCGTCACTTTCCGGCTAGCCACCGGTAGTCAGCTCACGCCAATTTATATTCCGGCGCATTTCTCAAGTTGATTGCCGCGTTTAAGTCTCTATCCACTTCCAATCCACATTCACAGCAATAAATTCTGTCGCGCAATTTTAAATCGCGCTTGATTCTTCCGCACTGCGAACATTTTTTGGAACTCGGATAAAATCTGTCCACTAGTCTCACTTCGATTCCTAACTCTTTTGCTTTTATCGTCAATTTAGTTCGGAAGTAGGAAAATCGCTGTTGCGCTATCGCCCTTGATAAATGCCGATTCTTCATCATTCCCCGTACGTTTAAATCCTCCAGCACTATGAAACTTGGTTTTCGTCTCACAATCGCCGCAATGATTTTATTCTCGTAGTCTACGCGAATATTCGTCAAGGTTTGATAAAGTCTTTGTATCTTGACAACTTGGCGTTCTATGTTTGCAGAGTAAGTAGCAGTTTTTTCACCTCGTTTCTTTTTCATTTCATATTTTTTGCTCAAACGCCTCTGCTCGCGTCTAAGTTTCTTATCTAACTTCTTTACTCGCGGTGTTTTGTTGACATTCGGTTTAATCACGCCGTCTGACATCACCGCTAATTCCTTGATACCTAAATCAATGCCAATTCCTTCGCCTTGCGGCTGTTCGCATTTAATTTCCGATAATTCGACGAGTACCGACACATAATAGCGACCGGCTTTGTAAGAGACTGTGCCGCTACGGACTTTTGCTTTCGTCGGCAAGTAGCCTTTTTCTTTCAACTGAACAATTCCAATCGTGGGAATTTGTACCTTGTGCCGCCAAATTGTCCAGTCACCTTTGGTATTTTTTGGGAAGTAAGCTTTGACTTTCTGTTGACGTTTCTTTTTGAACTTCGGACGAAAAGCTTTGCCTTGCATAAAATTTTTAAAAGCTCGTTCAGCATTGCACAAAGCTTGCTTTCTTGCCTTAGCACCGCAGTCATCTATCCACGACAATTCTTTCTTGACGACGTGATTAACATATTTGTCGAAAGTGTAAGCTGTTAGGAAAAATCCGCTACCTAATGTCTCATAGACTTCAAAGTTGCTTGCCAGATAAAGATTATACAAATAGCGGCAAGTCCCAAGTGTTTGACGAATTTTCAAAGCCTGTTTTGGGTTGGGTAAGATTTCCGTTTTGTAAGCTTTCAACATATTTCTTTGTCCTACTTTGTCGATAAATGTCAATGTTTTATACTACAGTTGGCAAACTCCTTTCGATTGATTGCGTTTGCAGTGTAGCATAGATAAATAATTGCCGCAATAATTTTTTGGCGGACAAAAATATTTTTTCTGCTATAATGGGCGCGAAGTTTAATTAACAGGAGGAAAAAATTTTGGCTATTGAAAAGGTTAAAAAATATTTTGCGGAAATTGGCGAGCCGGAACGAGTGATAGAATTTGAGCAATCGACAGCGACGAGTGAACTTGCCGCGCAGGCTCTTAATTGCGAAGTCGGCAGGATTGCAAAAACAATTTCGGTATTCGTTGATAAAAAGCCCGTGTTGATTCTGATGTCGGGCGACATGAAGATTGACAACAAAAAATTTAAGGCGCAATTTTCCTGCCGTCCACATATGATTCCCGTCGAAGAGGTAGAAAATTTAATTGGGCACACAGTCGGAGGAGTTTGTCCGTTCGCCGTAAATAAGGGAATTCCGATTTACCTTGACGCCTCGTTGAAAAGATTCGATGTAATTTATCCCGCCGCCGGCAATGATAAAAGTTGTGCACGTTTCAAGCTCGACGAAATTGAACGCTACGTAAAAAGCGCGGGCTGGGTTGACGTTGCAAAGCTCAAATAAATTCGATATAATCTTCGTGAAAGGATGACTAAGCATGAAACTAAAAAAATTTTTCGCGGGGATTATGTCGTCGATAATAATTTTTTCAACGAGTCCAGCTTTAGCATACGAAGATGACGGCGAAGTTATAACCGAAGTCCCGACGGAAATTTATATGTGGGTGCAGTCGACGCCACGCGGAAATTATTGGTTCAATCATAGTCAAGCGGGCTATCGCGTCAAAGATGACGGCACACTTGATTTAAATACGCTTATGGTTCCGACGATTTGTATTTACGACAATGTTCAGATTGAAGACGTGATTCAGAAACGGCGTTGGAAAAGACTTTCGCTTAAAGGTTATGACAGGCTTGCTGGTCGCGCAGATTATCTTAAATTTGATTTAGTTAATGAGACTGTGCAAGTTGTGGAGCGCGTCGACTTAGATGACACGTGGGCACCGCTTGATAAAGATACTTCATGCGAGCCGATTGAATTAAAAAGTTTGTCGAGCAAAGACTTGCGCTATAATTTTTACCGGACGATATTGGAATGGGCGCGGGAGCACAACGAATTGATAATCGGTCGTTCACGCGGGCATTTGAGCGACGAGGACGGAGACCTCCAATTAAACGAGGTGCCAATTAATAAAATCTTTATCCCGCCCGCCGTCAAAGATTAAAAATTTTCTTGACACCAAAAGGATTGAATGGTAAACTGCGCATTACTGCGGAGAGTTGTCCGAGTGGCTTAAGGAGCACGACTGGAAATCGTGTGTTACGTTGATAGCGTACCGAGGGTTCAAATCCCTCACTCTCCGCCATAACGTTTGAAAGTTTCAGCTGTTAATGCAGAGACTTGATTCGCCGAACACAAACTGTACTGACAATCGCGCCAGGGCATACGCAGCAACGCGAGGTTATTGTAGCGCAGCTTCGGATTTGGGTCAGGTCTCTGCATTGGCAGTTGAAATTTTTTTGTTGCGAGGGGGAAAAATCTTTATGGCATATGAGGCACTTTATACACGTGGACGCCCGAAAACATTATCGCACTTAATCGGGCAAGAGCATATATCAAACGCATTGGCGCGGGCAATTTCAAGCAACAGACTTTCACACGCTTATTTACTGGTTGGCACGCGCGGCACGGGCAAAACTTCTACTGCGCGGCTTTTGGCTAAAGCTATGAATTGCGAACGAGTTCACGACGCGCAAAGCTCCGGACGCCCGCTTGAAAAAAAAGAAATCCCTTGCAACAAATGCGATGCTTGCCGCAATTTTGATTCGTCGCCCGATAATGTGGAATTCGACGCCGCGTCAAATCGTTCCGTCGAGGACGTGACACGCCTTTTATCGACGGCTTATCTTGCGCCACTTCGCGCCCGCGTCAAGACGTTCATAATCGACGAAGTTCACATGCTGTCATTCGAGGCAGTCAATTCTATTTTGAAACTAATCGAGGAACCGCCGCCGAATGTGGCATTTTTTTTGGCGACGACGGAAATAAACAAAGTCCCAATGACAATTCGCTCGCGCTGTCAAGTTTTAAACTTTCGGCTAATCCCGCAAGCGACAATCGCGCCGTATCTGCTAAAGTTGGCGGGACGTTTAAACGTGACATTGCAAGAAGACGCCGCTAAAAAAATTGCTCGGCTGGCGGAAGGCTCCATGCGCGACGCTTTAACTTATCTTGACCAGTGCTACGCTATGGCAGATAACGAAATTACTTTGGAAAATGTCAACGAAACTTTGGGCTTAATCTCCGACGAAAGTCTCGACGAAATAATTTCAGCAGTCAAAGCTAAAGACAGGGCGGCAGTCGGCAAAGCGATAACACGGGCTTTTCGTTCGGGCTTATCGGCAAATATTATCGCCGAATCATTAATCACGCGGCTAAGAGATATTGAATTCGACATGCTCGACAAGGACGAAAAAAATTTTGCTGAACTCGACAAGATAATCGACGCGCTAAGAGAGGCGACGGGCGAAATGTACGGTTCCGGCATTCCCGATATAATTTTAGAAATGACGCTGATGAAACTTGCTTCGCCCGTTCAAAATTTCGTAACAATGCCGACCGTGCAAAATTCTGCGCCGCGCGAAAATCTTGACGCAGGGCAAAAAATTTTCTATGATGTTATAAATTTATTACGCGGTAAAGATAAGGGCTTGGATACCATAATCGACCAGGCAGTTGTTATGAACTTTGCGGGCGATGAATTGACTTTGGGCTTTAAGTCGTCGGCTATGGCAGGTATATTTAATAAATACGGTCAGCAAATTGAAAAGACGACCGCGCAAGTTGCTGGACGAGCGATAAAAGTTTCAGTCGTTGTCGATAACAATTTGCCGCCGGCGGTTTTAAAAAATATGTCCGAGCCTGAACGCTCAAATCTAATGGGCGCAATAAAAATTCTTAACGCTTCCGACGCCGCGAAAATTAATGATTGAGGAGAGGTTATAATGGCACAACAGGGATTTGATTTGGGTGCAATAATGAAGCAGGCACAAGCTTTGCAACGCAGTTTCGAGGAAAATAAAGCGCGTCTTAAGCAGGAGACAGCAACGGCGCAAGTTGGCGGCGGCATGGTTAGCGCAACCGTCGACGGCGAAAAAATCGTTAAGGAAATTAAAATTGCGCCCGAACTCGTGCAGGACGGCGATGTCAGCGCGATTGAAGATTTGGTTGTCAGTGCGGTTAATGCGGCAAACGCTGAAATTGATAAAAAGATTTCGGCGAATATGTCGGCATTCGCGGGTAATGCTTTGGGCGGTCTTGGTAACTTGGGTGATTTAGGCAATATGAACGACCTTATTGGCAAATTTTTAGGCGGAGGTAAGGCGTAGTTAGTTGTTAATTGCTAGCTATTAGCTGTTAGTTATAAAATAATTTATGAGTTCAAAAGCAATGGCGGCTTTGGTTGAGTCGCTTACAAAATTGCCGGGCGTCGGAACTAAAACTGCCGCTCGGCTTGCTTATCATATTGCGGCAATGAAAGCCGACGACGTGGAGAATTTAGCGGCGGCGATTCGTTCCGTAAAATTGGATACGCACGCTTGCGAAATTTGTTTCAACACGATTGACGCCGATAAAGTTATCTGTGATATTTGCGCCTCCGACAGACGCAACGGGAAAATTATTTGCGTGGTTAAAGACGCCAAAGACCTCGACGCCATTGAACGGGCTGGAACTTTCGACGGTAAATATCACGTGACGGGCGGATTAATTTCTCCGTTGGCTGGCGTCTCTCAAAATGACATTCGATTGCGCGAGCTGATAAAGCGCGTTGGTGACGATAAAGTTAAGGAAGTTATAATCGCCTTTGAGCCGACGGTTGAGGGTGATGCAACGTCGCTGTTCATTTCAAGATTATTAAGTCCTGTTGGCGTCAAAGTTACGAAACTTGCACGCGGTTTAGCGGTAGGTGCAGACTTCGCCGGAACAGATAGTTTAACAATCGCTAAGGCTATAGAAAACAGAGTACCAATTTAAGAAAAATCTGCTCAATCTGGGCAGATTTTTTTTTGCACGAATCAACTTTATCTGGTATGATAAAAAAAATTTTTATTGTGGAGTGATTCGTCATGAAAGTTAGAAAAGCAGTTATTCCTGCCGCAGGATTGGGTACGAGATTTTTGCCCGCTACGAAATCTCAACCTAAAGAAATGTTGCCGATTGTCGACAAACCGACGATTCAATACATAGTTGAGGAAGCAGCCGCAGCGGGCGTTGAAGATATTATAATCGTCACGGGGCGCAATAAACGTTCGATTGAAGACCACTTCGACCGCTCTGTTGAATTGGAATGGGAGCTTGAGCGCAAGGATAAGGAAGAAATGTTGCAAATGGTTAAAGAAATTCCCGCCATTGCCAATATCCATTTTATCCGCCAAAAACAACCGCTCGGCTTAGGGCATGCTGTTTTGACTGCCAGCCACTTTATCGGTGACGAACCTTTTGCCGTCTTGCTCGGTGATGATGTCGTCGTTTCTCGCAAGCCCGTTCTCCAGCAAATGGTTGAAGTCTTCAACGAATATAAAACTTCGATTTTGGGCGTGCAAGAAGTTTCAGAAGAAGTCGTTCACAAATACGGCATTGTCGATTGCAAACACGTTGAGGACGGCATTTATAAAGTTAAAGACTTAGTCGAAAAACCTGCGCGTGAAGAGGCTCCTAGTCGCATTGCAATTTTGGGTAGATATATTTTGACACCGACAATTTTTTCTTATCTTGAGACGCAAGAGCCGGGCGCGGGCGGCGAAATTCAGTTGACGGACGGACTTAAACGCCTTGCCAAAAACGAGGCAATGTATGCTTATATTTTCAAAGGGCACCGCTACGACGTGGGAACAAAAATAGGTTTCTTGCAGGCGAATATCGAATTTGCATTGCGCAATCCCGAAACTGCCGATGACTTGAAATTTTATCTTGGTAATTTGCATGACAATATGGAGCAAATGCTTGACTATGATTAAGATTGTTCAAAATAAAAATCGCGGAGGAGTAGTCGATATATCAGCGTATTCTTTTGCCGCGACGGAAAATATCCGCAAGTTGCACACCGCGCTTGACGTTTACAAAGAGACGCCACTTGTTGAGCTGAAAAATTTTAAAGGCGTTCGTTCAATTTTTATTAAGGACGAGTCGCAACGTTTTGGACTTAAGGCTTTTAAAGGTCTGGGCGGCGTTTGGGCGATTTATAAAGTTATCAGCGACGAATTGGGCTTGAATAATCCGACGCTTGACGAAATTTTTAAACACCGCGATAAACTTTCCGAAATGACTTTTATCACGACGACAGACGGCAATCACGGAAAGGGCGTTTCTTGGGCGGCGGGGCTTTTCGGTTGTAAATCTTACGTATACATGCCGCGAGGTACTGTTGAGGTTCGTGCGCAAGCAATTCGCGACGCGGGTTCAGCTACTGTTAAAATTACCGATATGAATTATGATGACTGCGTTAAGTATACTGCGCGGCTTGCTGAAGAAAATCATTGGCATTTGATTCAAGATACGTCGTGGGCGGGCTACGAAGAAATTCCCGCGCAAATTATGTTAGGATATTCGACGCTGGCTTATGAGGCATTGCGGCAAATGAATTATCAAAGACCGACGCATATATTTTTACAAGCGGGCGTAGGCTCAATGGCGGGCGCAATAACCGCAGTGTTCGCTGAAGTTTTTAAAGATAATCTGCCGCGAATTACAATCGTGGAGCCGATAGAGGTTGCTTGCTTTTATGAAACTATGCGCATTGGTGACGGGAAAATTTATTCAGCGACGGGCAACGGGCAAACTATGATGGCGGGTTTAAATTGCGCGACGCCTTGCGATTTGGCGTGGAAGATTTTAAGACGCTACGCCGCTGATACCGCGATAATTTCAGATGACGTTGCCGCCGAAGCAATGCGAGTTTTAGCCGAGCATAAAATTATTTCGGGCGAATCGGGCTGTGCAGGTTTTGCGTTGGCTAATGCCGTGCTTGATTCGGACGATTTGCGCCGCGCCCTTGAACTCAACGAGCAATCAATTATTTTTGTTATAAACACGGAGGGCGACACTGACCCCGACAACTACAAAAAAATTTTACAGAAAGGAGTTTCACCATGAAGGCTTTTAAACTTTTGCTACTCCTGCCGATAATCGCGCTTTTAGTCGGTTGCGGCGGGGAAAATTCTGCAAGCAAGGCAATACGTTTAGGCACGGGCGGTACGGGCGGCATGTATTACGCTTACGGCACAGAGCTTGCCAAAATGATTGACGCCGAAGGCAAAGGACACGCGCTTGATGTAAAAATGACTGCCGGTTCCGCCGCTAACTTGCGTCTTCTGCGCGAAAAATTTTTAGACCTTGCAATCGTTCAAAGTGATACGCTTTCCAACGCGATTAATGGGCGTGGCGTCTTCGCGGCTACGGGTCCAGGCGTCGGATATGCGGCTGTAGCTGGGCTTTATACGGAGGCTTGTCAAATTGTCGTCTCCAAAAATTCTGGTATTAATAATGTTAGCGAACTCGTTGGCAAAAGAGTTTCAGTTGGCGAGCGCGAATCAGGCGTTCTGCAAAATGCCGAGCAAATTTTAATGGCGCATGGCTTAAATTTCGAGATGATCGAGACGGTTTATATGTCGTTCACGGACGCGGCATCTGCTATGGAGAAAGGGCAAATTGACGCCTTCTTTATTACGGCGGGCGCACCTACTGCCGCTATTGCTGACCTCGCAAATCATAAAGAAATTAAAATTCTCTCAATCGAACCCGACATTCAGAATAACATGATGAAACTTTACAAGGGCTATACACGTTGCACAATTCCCGCTAACACTTACACCGGACAAACTGAAGACGTTAATACAATCGGAGTTAAAGCGGTTTTGGTTGCGAGCACCGATTTAAAAGATGACGCGGTAACTTACTTCACCGAATTTATTTTCAAGAACGCTGATAAACTTCCGCACAACACGAGCGACAAATTGACAGTCAATTACGCAATCCAAGATATTCCTGCGAGTTTCCACGCGGGCGCGGCGAAGTTTTACGACATGCAGGGCGTTAAGGTTAATATTTATAGCGGCAAGTCAAGCGAATCTGTTAAAGCAAGTCAAGATTGAGAGGAGGTCGCCTAATGTACACGCTGGAATTCAACATGTATCAAACGCTGGCGATTGCAGTTGTCATGCTTTACGTCGGCACGTTGCTTAAAAGGCGAATTCAATTCCTTGAAACTTTTTGTATACCGTCGCCGGTCGTCGGTGGTTTACTCTTCGCAATAATCAGTTGTATTCTTTACACGTCGGGAATTATCGGTTTTGCCTTCGATGAAACGCTCAAAAATGTTTGCATGGTCGCGTTTTTTACATCAGTCGGCTTTCAAGCTAACGTAAAAGTTTTGAAAACCGGCGGTGTTAGTCTGTTAATTTTCTTAGGTTGCGTTTGTGCGCTGATTATCTGTCAAAACTTTTTGGCGGTTGGCTTATCGAACATTTTAAATATCAGTCCGTTTATCGGTTTGTGCACGGGTTCAATCTCAATGGTTGGTGGACACGGTACGGCGGGAGCTTTTGGACCTGTGCTTGAGGACTTAGGTTTAGTTGGCGCAACCACACTTTGCACAGCGGCGGCAACGTTCGGATTGGTTGCAGGTTCGTTAATGGGCGGTCCTTTAGGCAGAAGATTAATTCTCGGCAAAGATTTATTGAAAACTGCGGTTAAAGCCGACGAAACACCGCTCATTGAAGAGGAAAAGAAACATGAACGCTCCGTAAGCATGTACGCGCCCGCCGCCTATCAATTAGCGATTGCAATGGGTTTGGGAACAGTCGTATCAATGTTGCTGTCCCAAACTGGCATGACGTTTCCAATTTATATCGGCGCAATGATTGTGGCGGCGATTATGCGTAACTGGAGCGAATTCACTGGTGCGTTCACAGTTCATATCGGCGAAATTAATGACATTGGCGGCATTTGCTTATCATTATTTCTCGGAATCGCGATGATAACTTTAAAGCTCTGGCAGTTAGCTGAACTTGCTTTGCCTTTGGTAGTTTTATTGGTTGGACAGACAACTTTAATGTTCTTGTTCGCGTACTTTATAATTTTCAACGTGCTCGGACGAGACTACGACGCGGCAATTTTATCTGCAGGTTCTTGTGGTTTCGGAATGGGTGCAACTCCCAACGCTATGGCAAATATGCAAGTTCTTACAACTAAATTCGCGCCGTCGGTTAAAGCGTATATCCTCGTGCCGATTGTCGGTTCCATGTTCGCCGATTTTATTAACAGCTTAACGATTACTTTTTTTATAAACTTTATCTGAGGTGACTTAAATGTTTGACAGCGGGTTGACTAACGAACAATTCAATTCCCATCTTGAAACTTTAGCAAAACTTATTGAGGCAAAGGCGAAAACGGTCGAAGAAGCCGCGCAGATTGTTCGCGACGCCAAAATTGACACCACTAAAGAAGAACATGTAAATATGGCGTTAAACTTCGCGGCTGAAAATCTCGCATTGCCGGAAGTCCACGTCGAAGAAAAACTTATAGACGAAATCGAAAAGCATAAAGACTTCTAAAAAATTTTTGCAAGAAAAAATCCCCTTCCGTTTTGGAGGGGGATAATTTTTATCAAAATCTATACAAACTAAATATCAATCACGCCGAAAGCAACCGAACTATATTTGCCGCCGCTTAAAATTTTAAATCCGAGCCGTTCAAATTCTTTACTGCCTGAATGTTCTTTCATGACGACGCGCAATTTTGCAACGCGACAAGCCTCACGGATAATTTCCACAGTCAACGGGCGATTATCGGCTAGCGGGCGAATAGGATTTAACCCCGAACTTTTTTGAATTGAGCGGCGGAACATCGGGTCGAAATAAACCACGTCGAATGAATTATCCGCGCAGGTCTTCAAAAAATCTGCACAATCAGCGTTAATGACTTTGACGCGACGCATAGCTTCCAAAATGTGCGGGCTGTCGTCGGAAAAATTTTTCAAGCCGTGACTGACGATTTCAGCAATGAGCGGATTAATTTCAAGAGCGACAACTTTACCTGCCGCGCCGACGATAAAACTTTCAACGATAGCATCGGAGCCTAAACCGAGCGTACAATCCAAAACTTTTGAGCCGTTGGAAATTTTCATAGCGTCAATCAATCGGTCGCCTTCGCCGCCGCGCAGGTTTTTAATTCTAAGGTGCGCTGTATTCGGGTGGAAAAATAATTCGCCCTCTGCCGTTACGACGCTTAAAGCATTTTTCTTAACGAGCAAAATATTTTCCACGCCGTAAATTTTCCTTAGTGTATCGAACGAAAAATCTTCACGCTTTATAAATCTTCCGCCGAGTTTTAAAGAAATTTCCTCTGCAAGATTTTCCGTCGAAGAATTTGGCTTGCGAATTGTCGTCACGATAAAACTTGTCATATTTCCTCCAAAATGATAAACTGCCCATGTTACCACCCGACCTTGAAGTTATTAACGGATAGGAGGTGATAATCATGGGCGAGCTTATCAGCTTCGTCAAGAAAATCGTAGCGGCCGTCATTGGACGTTTCGTGTACGATTGGCTCAAAGACATTTTCAAGGGTGGCGACTGAGCCGCCACTGCGTTAGCACTTAACGCAATCCCCCAAGAGGTTTTTCCCGAACCTGCCTGGGGGATTTTATTTGCGCTTAGGTGATAACAATGGACGATTACTTATCAGCTTTTCTTTTTTTTTTTGTCCGAAATAATTATATCAGCAAGAAAAAATTTTTGCAAGGGAAATTATTTGAGAACTTTGGTTGCGCCTTCGTTCATTTTAATAAAGTCCATGCCTTCAAGCGCGGTTGCCTTAGTTATGCTTTTGCCTGCAGAGTGAGCCGCCGCAATTTTGTCTAAGTTATCAAAGATAGCTTTGGTGAGTTTTTCGCCGAGAGCCGCGTCAATTTTGTCGTTGGCAACGAGGATAGCCATAACGCTGACGGTTTGAACTTCCTGATCAAAACCTTGATAAGTGCCGGCAGGAACAGTTGTTTTGGTGTAGAAAGGATATTTTTCAGCAAGCTTTTTAATTTGCTCGTCGCCAACAGGCAGGAGGCGAATCTTATTTTGGGAGGCAATATCTTGTACGGAAGCAGTCGGATAACCTGCAGTCACGAACGCCGCGTCGACAGTACCGTCTTTAAGTGCATAGGAACCTTCAGCAAAAGAAAGGAATTGTTCGTTAACGTCGTCATAAGTAATGCCGTAAGCCTCAAGAATCTGACGAGCATTAGCCTCTGCGCCGGAGCCTGCCGCACCAACTGCAACGCGCTTACCTTTTAAGTCGGTAATATTTTTAATGCCGGAATCTTCACGGACGATAAATTGGCAAGTTTCAGGATAAAGCGACGCGATACCGCTGAGGTTTTCGACTTTGCCGCCCTCTTTGAACATTTCCTCGCCATTTACCGCGTAATAAGTTATGTCATTCTGAACAATTGCAAGTTCAACTTGTTTATCCTTGAGCATGTTAATATTGGCGACTGATGCGCCGGTTGATTGTGCGCTGGCGTTCATGCCGTTTTTATTGAGAACTTCGGCAATAGCTCCGCCGATAGGATAATAAGTGCCCGCTGTGCCGCCCGTAGCGATATTAATAAATTGCTCCTTTTCGCCACCGCCGCCGCAACCCGCGACGCCTACCGCTAATGCCAATGCACAAACGGCAGTCACGACCTTTTTAAAAACCTTAGGCAACTTCATTTTGAAACACTCCTCTCAAAAGATGGGGAAAATTTTTATCGGGCGAATTATATCATACCAACTGCCACCGCGACAAGTTTATAAAAAAATAATCTGAAAAAATTTCGCTATGTTAAGACGTAATTAATAATAAGCGATTAAACTTTTAACGAGGTGATTAACTTTGAAAAAATTTTTGTTGAGCGTCGCGATAATTTTTGTAGTTACAGTTATAAATTTTGCAGAAACTTCAGCGGCAGAAAAAATTTTTATCGCGAATGACGCGGCGCGTTGGAATCAAAGGACAGAGACTGCAGATTTTCCACTGGAAGTTTTGCGTTTAGTCAACAAAGAACGCGCAAAGGTCGGAGCGGGTCCATTGAAATTCGCGCGGGATTTGGAAGCAAGCGCATATGTTCGAGCTGTTGAGTTACCGACGAAATTTTCACACACGCGCCCGAATGGAACTAGATGTTTTACGGCTATGCCTCATCGCGGACATATACTCGGCGAAAATTTAGCGGGCGGTCAGAAATCGCCGCAACAAGTTGTTCAAGCGTGGATGGACTCAAAAACTCACCGCGAAAATATTTTAAATCCAAAGTTTACAGAACTTGGCGTCGTCTATTACTATCAAGCCAACTCAAAATATAAGCATTATTGGGTTCAACACTTCCGCGGCTAAATCAGCAAATTATTTTCGCGCAAGTATTCGATAAAGGCGTCGAAAATTTTTTCGTTGCGTTCGATAATGTCGTCTTCGGTGAAGTCTTTGTGAGTTTCAGCAAGATTTTGCAATTCTAAAATACTTGTGCCCGTCTGTCTCTTTTTATTACGTTTTTGACCAAGATAATATTTTCTCTTGTCCGCAAAGCGATAATCAGAAGCTTGGATATTTATATTGCTTTCCAACAAACTTTTATTACCGAGAAGTTCAACGTTGCTTTCATTGCCTAAGTTTTCTTTTTGGCTTTTAGCGTAAATGTGTTCGATTTCGAGTTTTGTACCTATTGGCGGCAATTCCTGTTCTTCATCACGGAAAGCCCACCATGCCAACATTGCCCGTGTAATTTGCCGTTGATTTGAAAAAACAAGCTCTTTACGTTTTGCAGTCATTGTCACTTCATCGAACTTAAAACCCTTGAATTCAACGAGTTTTTTTTCGTAGAGATTGACAATTTCGTTATGTATAGGTTGACGAATAGAGCCTACTCCTGGTTTATATATAGAATTCGCCAAAAGTTTCATATTTTCTTTATACACTAGGAAATAAGCTGAAACGGCGTGCCGCCATATCGCATAAGGCGAATATTCGAGAATGTACAGTTGTCTAAGAACTCTTTCGAAAAAACGATTATAGTTGCGAGAATAAATATTTTTCCAGAAATCAGCAAGCGATTTTAAATCTTCAAATGTTTCATCCTGCAAATACTTATAATTACCTTGTTCGTAAAATTTTCGCAAACTTTTAAAGCTCGTAGTCCTAGAGCCGTTTTTGGCTTTGAGGTAGTACATATACGTCGTAAACAACTCTTCAAGTGGAGAAATTCCTTTTTTGGGATGAAAAATTTTTTCGCAAAGTTCTTCCAGAATTTTCCATTCTTTGATGAAGTTTTCTTTTTTCTCTTCGTCCTCAGAATAAAATTTGTAAAATTTTGCTTTGAGAATGTCAGTGTCCGAAAGAGGCATGCCGCGATCGTTGAGCGTCGTAAAAATCTGTAATGCCGTTTCTTGCGAATCAGCTTCTATAGGTAAGATAATGCAATTATCCAAAATTCTGCGCGGCAAATAAGAAAAATAATCAGGCGTTCCGTCTTTGAACTTTTTTATCCAATCCTGGAAGTCGCGATAATTTTTTGTGTAATTACTCTTATTACCCTTAGTTGATTTGCCTGTACTAAGAATTTTTCGAAATTCAAGTTTGTCATTATCTGTTATAACATCCGATTCCAGTTTGATGCTATTTTTATCGGGAATTTCATCTTCATCGGTGTGCCAAATACATTTTTCAATTTTCTTGCGAACGTTTTTAGAGCTTTCATCTTGCATAGTTCCAAACGCCTCATAAAAGGCGCGAAGCATGAGCAGAAAATTTATAAGCCGTTGTTGACCGTCAATAACTTCATGTTCGTAGGGCTGATTTTGGAAAGTTAAAATTGTTCCAAGAAAATATCTATCATTGGTATTGAAGTCATCTTTATTACCGTTAGGGAACGCGAATGTGCGCAAATCTTCCCAAAGAATTTCACACTGCTCACGTCCCCAAGAATATGGGCGTTGATAGTCGGGAATTAAAAATTTTGTTCCACGTTTGCCCAAAAGTTCACCGATTGTTTTTTGTTCGGCACTTAGTTGCTTAGCATTAAAATTTCTCCTTACAAGTCAAGCGCGAGGATTTTTGCCGTAATGTCGTCAAGCTGTGCAGTTGTAGGAACGTTAGCGACGCGGATTTTGTCGAGGATAATTTCACAGCCTGCCGCTTTAAGTTCGTCTTCAACGTAGCCGATACTTTGACCTCCCCAACCGTAGCTACCGAACGCGAACGCCTTATGATTGACGGGACGCAAGCCCTTAAG